>JAKURV010000020.1 GCA_022452035.1 Acidimicrobiales bacterium
TCTGCCCGGCGTCGGAGGTCTAAGCCGGGTTCTCGCTGGTGACGAAGATCACAGAACTCATTAGCAGGAACCGGTTCCACATCCACTGCGGGTGTAGTACGTTCACCCAGCCGGGTCCCGCCACCCGGCCTGCGAGGACCGGGTCCCCGCCACCCACCTCGCCCGCTCGGCGCCCTACAGGGCGCCGAGCGACTTTTTCGGCTCATGGCGACGGTTTTCCCCGGTCAGCGTCCTTCGGTGGCCCTCCGGGAGCGTTCCATCTCTCGGAGCGCTCCCCGGAGGTGCCGCTCCACCTCTAGGAGTGCAGAACGGTCCTCAGCCCGATCGGCGTTCCCCTCTCCGGCCAGGTTCTCCACCCGGTGGACCAAATCAGCTAGCTGGGCGGCTACCGACGACAACTCGGCGGCGTGCTCGGGCTCCATGGCTGAAGTCTGGTCCCGCGGTTGCCGTCGGTCCAGCATGTTGGAAAGCTCTTCCAGTACGACGGGCACCGGCCGGTAGCGTGACGGGATGCTCCGGCGGCTCGACCTGCGTGGCTCGGTCCAGGACGTCCAGTCGGTTCTCCCCCGGCCAGCGATAGCCGGCGAGGGACCGTTGGACGAGGTCCGGGCCATTCTGGCCGACGTCCGCCAGCGGGGAGACATTGCCCTGCTGGAGATGACCTCCCGTTTCGACGGTGCCGACCTAGAGGCCATCCGCGTCGACCCCGCTGAGGTTGCCGCCGCTCCTGACCGCATCCAGCCCGGAGTCCTGAAGGCATTGGAGGTAGCGGCCGAGGCTGTCCGGCGCCACCACGTCGGCCAGGTGCGACCCGAGCGCCGAACCGAGGAAGAGGGTCTGGTTATCCGCTCCCTGTCCCGCCCTGTGGAGCGGGCGGGCTGCTACGCCCCCGGCGGCCGAGCTGCCTACCCCTCCACCGTCCTGATGACCGCCATACCCGCACGGGTGGCCGGAGTGGACGAGGTCGTCCTCTGCGTTCCTCCCGGAGTTGATGGCCGAATCGCCGATGTGACTCTGGCCGCTGCTGCTGTGGCCAAAGTCGATGCCGTGTATGCGGTGGGAGGGGCTCAGGCGGTGGCCGCCATGGCCTATGGGACGGAAACCGTGCCCGCCGTGGACGTCATTGTCGGGCCGGGCAGCGTGTACGTGGCCCTTGCTAAACGCGAGGTGGCGGGCCATGTTGGTATCCCGTCGGCCTTCGCCGGCCCGTCGGAGGTGGTGGTGGTGGCTGACGCCTCGGTCCCTGCGCTCTTCGCCGCTGTCGACGTCGTAGTCCAGGCCGAGCACGGCCCGAACGGTCTGGCCTGGCTGGTTACGTGGGACGAGGCGGTGGCAGAGGCCGTGGAGGCCGAAGTAGTCCGAATGGTGGCCGAGGCTCCCCGCCGGGAGGACATCACGGCCACGCTGGCTGATGCTGGTTGGAGCGTGCTGGTGGACGGCCCAGATCAGGCGCTGGCCGTAGCCGACGCCATTGCGCCCGAGCACCTGCAACTGATGGTGGATGGTGCTGAGGCGTTGGCCGAGCGGGTCCGTCATGCCGGCGCGGTCTTCTGTGGTCCGTGGTCCCCAGCGTCGCTCGGCGACTACGTGGCCGGACCCAGTCACGTCTTGCCTACCGCTGGCACGGCCCGCTTCTCGGGAGCCCTAACAGTGGCTGACTTCACCAAGGAGGTCCACGTGGTGACTGCCGACGAGGGGGCGCTGCGACGCCTAGCCCCTCACGTCGTCGCCCTGGCCGACGCCGAAGGATTGGACGCCCACGCCCGATCGGTGCGCATCCGGACTGAGGCAGGGGAGGGAAACGATGGCTAAGCGCCCTACCTCCCGGCCTGATGTAGTCGCCCTAGAGGGCTATCACTCACCCCAGATGGACGTCGCGGTCCGTCTTAACACCAACGAGTCCCCGCTTCCGCCCCCGGCGGAGTTCGCCGACGCGTTGGCCGAGGCGACGCGGGCCATCGGCTGGAACCGCTACCCGGACCGTGGTGCCGGACGGCTTCGGACTGCCCTAGCCGAACGTTACGGCGTCGGTGCCGACCAGGTGTTCGCCGCCAACGGCTCCAACGAAGTGATCCAGAGCCTCCTCATGGCTTACGGCGGGTCCGGTCGGTCAGTAGCCGTCTTCGAACCCACCTACGCCATGTACGCGCAGATTGCACGGTTTACCGGCACCCGAGTGGTTCGAGCCCGTCGGGATTCTGACTTCGCCCTGGCCCCGACCGTTGTGGCCGACCTGCTTGACGCCGAGTGCCCCGACCTAGTGGTCCTCTGCTCGCCAAACAATCCGACGGGAACCCTCGACCCGGGGAATCTCGTATCCGAGGTTGTGGAGGCGGCCGGCTCCTACGGTGGCTTGGTGGTGGTGGACGAGGCCTACGGACAGTTCGCTCCGCACAGTGCCGTGGACCTGCTCGACAACGACCGGAACCTCGTGGTGAGTCGGACCTTCTCCAAGACCTGGGCCATGGCTGGAGCCCGGATCGGGTACCTACTGGCACCGTCGTGGTGCGTGGCCGAGTTGGAGAAGGTGGCCCTGCCTTACCATCTAGACGCCTTCAAACAGGTTGCCGGGGAGCTAGCGCTGGCCCACGGTCCGGCAATGGACCAGCGCATCTCGGTCCTGGTCTCCGAGCGGGAACGGATGTCTACCGCCCTGGAGGCCCTTCCTGTCACTGCCTGGCCGTCGGCAGCCAACTTCATCCTCTTTCGTCCCGAGGCCCGCCCCGGCCGGGAGGTCTGGCAGGACCTCGTCAACCGATCGGTGCTGGTCCGGGACTTCACGACCATGGAGGGCGTCGAGGGATGCCTCCGGGTCACCATCGGAACCAGCGACGAGAATGACCGGTTCCTCAACGCCCTTCGGGAGGCACTGTCATGACGACTCGATCCGCGACCCGCGAACGGTCGACCAACGAGACTTCGATCAGCGTCTCGATCAACCTGGACGGCGGCCCGGTGTCGGCGTCTACAGGGATCCCGTTCTTCGACCACATGCTCGACCAGCTGGGACGCCACGGTGGCTTCGGTCTTGACGTGCACTGCACTGGGGACCTAGACATCGACGCCCACCACACCGTGGAGGATGTGGGCATCGCGGTTGGCGAGGCCTTCGCCGAGGCCCTAGGCGACAAGGCTGGTGTTCGCCGCTTTGCCAACGCTCGGGTGCCGCTCGACGAGGCGCTGGTCGACGTGGCCCTGGACCTCTCGGGGCGCCCCTACCTACACCATGAGGTGGACTTCCCAGGCCAGAAGATCCTCGGCGATCCCCCCTTCGACCCCCAGCTGATGGAGGAGTTCTGGCGGGCCTTCGCGATGGCCGCCCGGATCACCGTGCACCTGACACTGGTTCGGGGGAAGAACACCCACCACATCGTCGAAGCCACCTTCAAGGGGATGGCCCGCGCCCTCAGCGACGCGGTGCGGATCGATGGCGAGGGAGTGCCTTCGACCAAGGGAAGTTTATGAGCGGACCGCTGGTCGCTGTCCTGGACTACGGCATTGGAAACTTGCGGTCGGCCCAGAAAGGCCTCGAACGCGTCGGCGCCGACGCCCGACTGACCGACGACCCGGACCTGGTAGCCAAGGCTGACGGAGTAGTGCTTCCCGGCGTTGGGGCCTTCGGCCGGTGCGTGGAGGCTCTGGAGGCGACCGGCCTGGCCGAGGTAGCCGCTGATGCCGCACGAGCGGCCACCGATGGTGGCCGGCCGTTCCTCGGGATTTGTGTCGGCCTCCAGTTGCTCTACGAGGGCAGCGCCGAGGCCCCTAACCACCGGGGCTTTGGCGTACTGGACGGACAGGTCGGCCTCCTGGTCGGAGACGTAAAGCGCCCCCAGATGCAGTGGAACCGATTGGACCGCATCGGTGATCACCCTCTGTTGGCGGGCCTTGTCGAGGATCCGTGGGCCTACTTCGTGCACAGCTACGCAGCACCCGTGGGTCCGGACACCGTAGCGACCTGCTGTTACGGCTCCGATGTGTGCGCTGCAGTGGCCTGCGACAACCTGTGGGCCTGCCAGTTCCACCCGGAAAAGTCCGGCGGAGTGGGCCTCCAGGTATTGGCCAACTTCGTGGGGTCCCTTGCCGGGGTCTCCGCGTGACGACGGCCCCCGCGCTCTTTCCCGCCATCGACATCCTGGGCGGCCGGTGCGTCCGGCTATTCCAGGGCGACTACGAGCAGGAGACGGTATACGGCAACAACCCGGCGGCCCAGGCGCGGGCCTTCCAGGACGCCGGAGCCACCTGGGTACACGTCGTGGATCTGGACGCGGCGCGGACCGGTGATCCAGTGAACCGCCAGGTGGTGGCCGAGGTGGCCGCCGCCCTGGACGTCCCGGTCCAGGCGGGAGGCGGTGTGCGCACCCTGGACGACGCACGGATCCTGTTCGACGCCGGGGTATCCCGGGTGGTGATGGGTACGGCGGCCATCGAGGATCCGGAGCTGGTGGACCAGGTGGCCGACCTGGGCAGGGTGGCGGTCGGGCTGGACATCCGGGGCGAAGAGGTGGCCGTCCGCGGGTGGACGGAGGGAAGCGGACTACTCCTGACCGACGCCTTTGAACTGTTCTCGAGCCGATGGACTGACGCCTTCGTCATCACCCAGATCGAGCGGGACGGCACCCTGCAAGGCCCCGATCTAGAAGGGCTGACAGCGGCCCTGGCGACCACTGAGATCGACGTGGTGGCCTCGGGTGGTGTGGGTCGCCCATCAGACCTAAAGGACCTTGCGGACCTGGCGGTAGCCGGCCGACGGTTGGCCGGGGTCATTCTCGGTCGGGCCTTGTATGAGGGCACGGTCGACCTGGCGACCGCTATTCAGACCTTGAGGGACTGCTGATGCAGACCGTCCGGGTGGTTCCGTGCCTCGACGTGGATGCTGGCCGTGTGGTCAAGGGCGTGAACTTCGTCGGCATGCGCGACGCAGGTGACCCAGTTGAGTTGGCCGCCCGGTACGACCTGGAAGGTGCCGACGAACTGGTCTTCCTCGATATCACTGCCTCCTCCGACTTCCGGGACACCACGGTTGACATGGTCCGGCGAACGGCCGAAGAGGTGTTCATCCCGTTCACCGTGGGAGGCGGCATCCGTTCGGTTGAGGACGCCCGAGTGATTCTGCGAGCTGGAGCCGACAAGGTGTCGATCAACACGGCAGCCGTGGACCGGCCGGACCTGGTGGCTGAACTGGCCGCTGAGTTCGGGAGCCAGTGCGTGGTGGTTGCCGTAGATGCCCGGCGGAGCGACGGCGTTAATAGCGGGTTCGAGGTCTTCACCCACGGGGGCCGCACGGCCACCGGGTGGGATGCCGTGGCCTGGGTGGACGAGGTGGTGGGCCGGAAGGCCGGGGAGGTGCTGTGCACCTCCATGGATCAGGACGGGACCCGTGACGGCTTTGACGTAGAGATGCTGCGGGCCGTGGGCGCCGTCTGCCCAGTCCCGTTGATCGCCAGCGGTGGGGTAGGGAGCCTCGATCACCTGGTTGAGGGGGTCACCGAAGGGGGAGCCGACGCTGTTCTGGCCGCATCAATCTTCCATTTCGGGGAACACAGCGTGGCCGAGGCCAAGGAATACCTGGCGGCTGCCGGTGTGACCGTGCGGCCCCCGGGGGCCTGAGAGGTCCGGCCGGTCACCGATCCATGGCCGATACCGTTGCGCCGGTGAACGACAGGTCGACCACGACCCCTTTGAGCCGCAACCCGGTCCCCGGGCCCTCGGATGACGAGGGTCTCCCCATCAAGATGCTGAACGACCGAATCCTGGTCTGTTCCGACACTGAGGATGGCGAGCGGCGGTCCACCGGCGGGATCCTGATACCGGCCACTGCCCAGGTGGGCAAGCGCCTGGCTTGGGCACAAGTGGTGGCCGCCGGACCGAACGTGCGGACCATGGAGGTTGGCGACCAGGTCCTGTTCAACCCCGAGGACCGGTACGAGGTCGAGGTCCGCGGCCATGATTACGTCATCCTCCGGGAACGGGACGTCCACGCCGTGGCCGCCCAGCGTCTGGAGGAGGGCAGCACCGGCCTCTACCTCTGAGGCCGCCCGAATACAGGCCCGACCGGCGGACAGGCGACCGTAGGCTGGGTGGCATGGCCGACGCCTCCGCCCCCGTCTCGATTCCGCTTCCTGCCACCGAGGAGCAGCTCGGACAGGTCACCTTCAACGACGACGGTCTCGTACCGGCCATCATCCAGGAGGAGCACACGGGCCGGATTCTGATGATGGCGTGGATGAACGACGCCTCCCTCCGTGAGACTATGGCCACCGGCCGAACCTGGTTCTGGAGCCGGAGTCGCCAGGAGTACTGGTGTAAGGGGGAGACCTCGGGGGACCGGCAATACGTTCGGGAGGCCTACTACGACTGCGACGGCGACACGCTCCTGTTCGTAGTCGAGCAGGAAGGGCGGGGAGCCTGCCACACCGGCGAATACAGCTGCTTCTTCCGGGCCTTCGGACTAGACGACGGCTGACCTGATGGTCGCTCCCCACCGCGAGGAGTTCCGGGAGTTGGCCCGCGGGCATGCCGTAGTGCCGGTCTGGCGGGAACTACTGGCCGACCTGACGACGCCGGTCTCATTGTTTGCCCGCTGTGTGGGCGACGGCGAGGGCTTCCTGCTGGAGAGTGTGGACCGTGGGGAGACCTGGGGACGTTGGTCGTTCATCGGTCGGAATCCGTCTACCACCCTGACCTCGACAGGGGGTGCGTTGCAGGTAGACGGCGACCTGCCCGACAGCGTCCGGACCGACAATGGACTCTTGGTGGCTCTGGAGGACCTCCTGGCCCGCTTCCGGTCGCCGGACATCGAAGGACTGCCCCCGCTCCACGGTGGGCTCATTGGCTACTTGGGCTACGACGTCGTCCGCGAGGTTGAGCACCTCCCGAACGTGCCCAACGACGACCGGGGCCTTCCCGACGGGATCATGTCGGTCATCGGCGAGTTGGTGGCCATCGACCATTGGCGCCAGCGGGCCGTGCTCCTGGTCAACGTGGTCGTCCCCGAGGGAGCCGATGACGCTGCCCTGGATGCCGCCTATGACTCCGCCGTGGACCGCCTAGAAACGTTGGCCGCCGACGGCGCCCGGCCCCTTAACGAGCCCCTCATGCTCCCCCCGCACCCCGATGAGGAGCCGCCCGAGGTCACCTCCACGATGGGAGCGGAAACCTACGAGCTGGCCGTGGAGGCGGCACGGGAGCACATCTTCGCTGGCGACATCTTCCAAGTCGTGCTTTCACAGCGGTTCGACGTGGAGCTGGACGCTGAGCCGTTCGACGTCTACCGGGTGCTCCGCCAGGTCAACCCCAGCCCGTACATGTACTTCCTCCGCTACGAGAACCTTTCGGTGGTCGGGGCCTCGCCAGAGCCGATGGTGCAGCTGTTGGACGGGCGGGTGGTCTCTCGTCCTATCGCTGGGACCCGACGCCGAGGACGAACCGAGGCCGACGACCGGCGTATGGCCGCCGAGCTGGCCGAGGATCCCAAGGAGCTGGCCGAGCACGTGATGCTGGTCGATCTGGCCCGTAACGACGTGGGACGCGTAGTGGCCTTTGGTACCGAGGAGGTTGAGGAGATGATGACGCTGGAGCGCTACAGCCACGTCATGCACCTCACCAGCCAGGTGGCCGGCGACCTGGCCGAGGGTCGGACGCCAATCGACGTGCTCCGTGCCACTTTGCCCGCCGGAACGGTCTCTGGTGCCCCCAAGGTCCGGGCTATGGAGATCATCGACGCGTTGGAGCCGGTCAAGCGAGGTCCGTATGCCGGGGTGGTGGGCTACTTCGACTTCTCCGGCAACATCGACACGGCCATTGCCATCCGCACCATGCTGGTGGCCGACGGTATCGCCTCAGTCCAGGCAGGAGCAGGGATCGTGGCCGACAGTATCCCGAAGCTGGAACACTTGGAGTGTCAGAACAAGGCCCGAGCCCTCCTTTTGACCATTCCAGCGGCACGACGGATGACGGCGGCCCGCCGGATGGCCTCCAGTGATTGACAGCCCGCTAGCCGTACGCCGATCCCGGGACGTGGTCGTGGTGGCCGGACCGGATGCTGGCACCTACCTCCAGGGACAGCTCAGCCAGGACGTTGAGGTCCTACCCGTGGGTGGATCTGGCGAGACCTTCCTTCTCCAGCCGACGGGCAAGGTCGACGCCTGGATGCGAGTTACGCGCCTATCCGCGGAGCGCTACGTCCTGGACGTGGATATTGGTTACGGCAAGGTCGTGGTACAGCGGCTGACCAGGTTTCTCCTCCGCACGGACTGCACGGTCGAGGCCGTCGATTGGGACCTTGTCACCGTCCTGGACGGGTCGCTGGACGACCTCCCGGTTCCAAAAGACGGCCTGAGGATCGCCGTATCGTGGCCCGGGCTATGCGCCGTGGACCTCCTTGGTCCGTCAGTGTCTGAACCGGAGGGATTGGCGGTAGGGGCTTCAAGCGACTGGGAGGTCCGAAGGATCTCGGCGGGAATCCCGGCCATGGGGTCGGAGATGGACGGATCGACGATTCCGGCGGCCACCGGAGTCGTGAACCGGTCGACCAGCTTCACAAAGGGCTGTTACACCGGGCAGGAACTGGTGGCCCGCGTGGACAGCCGCGCTGCCGGTACACCGACCCGGATCCTGCGCGCTACCGGAGCCGGGTCGGTGCCGCCTGTGGGGACGGAACTGGAGGCTGAGGGCCGACCGGCCGGCCGCCTGACCAGCGTGGCAGCTATCGAGAACGGTTTCGTGGCGCTGGCTGAGGTCCGTCGGGCCGTGGCCACCCCCGCCGATGTCCAGGCGGTCGATCCGGCAGGGTCCACGACGGTCTCACTTCTCGACGATTGACAACAGGGCCGCCATGGCCCGATTGCTCCAGTCGAGTTCATGCCCCTCGGTCATCGTGTCTCAAACCGCCGCCCGGTCCATAGCCACACCCGCTTCCATAAACAGCGCGCGAGGAGATGATGACGAGCAGAGTGAGGGAAGGGCAGGTAACCGGGGGGTCGGCTCCGGAGTACCGTCGCTAGCCTCGGGTTGTGGCCACCTACCTGGATCGGATCCTGGACGTCCACCGCACCGAGGCGGCCGCCGACAAGAGGATCCTGGACGCTCTGGTTGAACGAGCCCGGATGGCGCCGCCTGCCCGAGGGTTCGGCCAGGCCCTCCTGGGAGTTCCGGAGGGCGAGCCGGCGATTATCGCCGAGGTCAAGCGACGGTCACCTTCCCGCGGGGACCTTGCCGCCGATCTGGATCCGGGGGCCGTGGCGATCCAGTACGCCGCTGGGGGAGCAGCCTGCCTATCCGTTCTGACCGACAGCGACCACTTCGGCGGCTCCCCAGAAGACCTTGCCTCGGCAAGGGAGGCCGTGTCGGTACCGGTCCTGCGTAAGGACTTCACCGTGGACGCCCGGGACGTCTGTGATGCCCGGCTAATGGGCGCCGACGCCGTACTGCTCATTGTGGCTGCACTTGACGATCTCCAGTTGGGGGACTTCCATGATCTGGCTAGCGAGGTGGGCCTAGATGCCCTGGTGGAGGTCCACGACGAGGCTGAATTGGAACGGGCCCTCGCTATCAACGCGCGGCTGGTTGGGGTGAACCAGCGGGACCTCGTCACGTTCGAGGTCGACACGGCCCGGGCGGTACGGATGGGACCGCTCATGCCTGACGGCGTGATCCGGGTGGCCGAGTCGGGAATCCGGGACGTGGCTGATGCCGCCCCATTGCTCGAAGCTGGCTACCAGGCGTTGCTGGTCGGGGAGTCCGTAGTGACGTCAAGTGACCGGCGTGGCGCTATCCGTGGCCTTCGGGGCCTCGGGACCGGGGAGTAGCGTCGGCAGCGTGTTTGTAAAGATTTGCGGTATTACGTGCGCTGAGGACGCTCTCTTAGCCACCGCCATGGGCGCCGACGCTTTGGGATTCATCTTCGCCACGTCCCGCCGTCAGGTGGCCGAGTCGGTAGTCCGTGACATCGTCGGTCAGCTTCCCCCAGATGTCCTAACCGTCGGCGTGTTCCGCGACCGGGGTAAGGCCCGGGTGGTCGAAACCGTCAACACCATCGGGCTGAAGGCGGCCCAACTACACGGCCGTGAGTCGCCGGCCACCTGCCAGTGGGTGGCCGAACGGGTGCCCATGACCATCCGCGCTTTACCCGCCGGCTCTCCGGACCTCCAACGGTTTGACGAATATGGAGCCGACCTCCTCCTACTGGATTCCCAGGCGCCCGGTTCTGGCGAGGTTTTTGACTGGTCCCTGGCCGAGGGTGCCCCCTCGAACCGACCGATGCTTTTGGCCGGAGGCCTGACGCCTGACAACGTGGCTTCGGCAATCGAGGAGGTGGACCCGTACGGAGTCGACGTCTCGACCGGGGTGGAGGCTGAACCGGGGAGGAAGGACCCACGGCTCCTCCGGGCCTTCATGGCCAACGCGAGGGCAGCGCAACCCGTCCGCTACGAGGGTGATGCCGAGCGTCGCCCATTCGACTGGCAGGAAGAGGGATGAAAGTGAGAACTACAAAGGGTCCGAGACCGCCAGAGACGGAGGGTCCGTGACCCTTTCCGAACCGAGCCCCGAGGGACGCTTCGGCCAGTTCGGAGGCCGGTACGTCCCGGAGACCCTGATTCCGGCCGTCCTGGAACTAGAAGCGGCCTTCCGCGATGCGTGGGCCGATCCGTCGTTCCGGGCTGCCCTAGACGCCCTCTTGGCGGACTACGCCGGTCGACCCTCGCCCATGACGGAGTGCCACAACCTTTCGGCCGAACTGGGTTGCCGTCTGCTGCTCAAGCGTGAGGACCTCAACCACACGGGATCCCACAAGATCAACAACGTGCTGGGCCAGGCGCTCCTGGCCCAACGGATGGGCAAGACCCGGCTCCTGGCCGAGACAGGTGCCGGCCAGCACGGGGTTGCTGCAGCCACCGCCGCGGCCCTGCTGGGCATGGAGTGCTGCGTGTACATGGGTGAGGTCGACGTCAGGCGCCAGGAGCTCAACGTGTTTCGGATGAGGCTGCTGGGAGCCGAGGTCCGTACTGCGTTATCGGGCAGCCGAACCCTGAAAGACGCCGTGAACGAAGCCATGCGGGACTGGGTGGCCACCGTGGAGGAGTCGCATTACTGCCTGGGCTCGGTGATGGGCCCCCACCCGTATCCGTGGATGGTCCGTACCTTCCACGAGGTACTGGGCCAAGAGGCCCGCGAGCAAAGCGAGGCTCTGCTGGGTGCCCCTCCGGACGTTGTGGTGGCGTGCGTGGGCGGCGGTTCCAACGCCATCGGGATCTTTTCAGGCTTCGCTGACGCCGACACCGAGCTGGTGGGGGTGGAGCCGGCCGGCGGGGCGGCCGTCGGGCGAGGGGTCCCGGGTGTGGTCCACGGCATGGAGTCGTACCTGATGCAGGACGAGGCCGGCCAGGTGTTGGAGGCCGAGTCCATCAGCGCAGGGCTGGACTACCCGGGAGTGGGACCCGAGCACAGTTACCTGGCGTCCATCGGTCGGGCCCGGTACGAGGCGGTGACCGACGACGAAGTGGTGGAAGCCTTCCAGCTTCTGAGCCGACATGAGGGCATCATCCCCGCCCTAGAACCGGCCCATGCCCTGGCCTGGGTGTCCCGGGAACGGGCGTCACTCGCCGGGAAGTCGGTGGTACTGAACCTCTCGGGCCGAGGCGACAAGGACGTGGCCCAGATGATGGACATCCTGGGATGAGCTCCGGGCGACCCCCGGGGCCGGTAGAGGCCGCGCTGCGGGACCGCCGGGATGCTGGCGGCAAGTGTCTAGTGGCCTATGCGACGGGCGGCCTGGGCGAGGACTGGCTTGACACGGTCCGGGCCATTGCCGCGGCAGGCGCCGATGCCATCGAGATCGGGGTGCCCTTCTCGGATCCGGTGATGGACGGGCCTACCATCCAGGCGGCCAACGACCGTGCGCTAGAGGATGGCGCTACCCCCGTGGGGATCTTGGATGCCCTCCGCGGTGCCGACGTCGGGGCGCCGTTGGCGGTGATGACGTACTACAACATCGTCCACCGTATGGGCCTAAAGCGGTTCGCCACCACCTTGGTGGATTCGGGCGTCTCAGGATGCATCCTCCCGGACCTTCCCCTGGAGGAGGCTGGAGCGTGGCTGAACGTGGCCGAGGAGGCGGGGGTTGAACCGATTCTGCTGGCTGCTCCTACGGCACCCGACGAGCGGCTACCTCGGATCTGTGAACGCTCTCGGGGGTTTGTCTACGGCGTCGGCCTGCTCGGCGTGACCGGTGTCCGGGCCGAGTTGGCGGCCAGCGCGGTGGAGATCGCGACCCGTCTCAAGCCGTTGACCGACCTCCCGGTACTGGTCGGCGTGGGTGTGGGAACCCCGGAACAGGCCGTGGAGGCCGCCAGTCACGGTGATGGCGTGGTGATCGGATCGGCTGTCGTCCAGCGGATGCTGGACGGTGCCGGTCCGGAGCGGGTCGGTGAACTAGTGGCCGCGTTCCGGAGCGCTCTGGATGCCTCGTGAACGTCCCACTAGGAGGGGAACATCCCTGGGTTGACGCCACCGGGCGGAGGGCCGACACCCTGTACGACTTGGTGGGGCCGGAATGGTTCGTGGCTCTGGTCGATCGATTCTATGACGACGTGGCCACCAGCCCGGTCCTGCGGCCGCTTTACCCGGACGACCTAGAGGGTCCGCGTCACCGACTGGCCGGCTTCCTGCAGCAGTACTGGGGAGGACCCGCCGAGTACAGCGCCGAACGAGGTCATCCCCGGCTGCGGATACGTCACGCACCGTTTCGGATCGGGGAGGCCGAGCGCGAAGCTTGGCTTCTGTCTATGGCGGCTGCCCTAGTCGGTGGAGGTCTAACAGCGTCCGCCGAGGCTGAACTGATGGAGTACTTCGCAGGGGCGAGCAGCCATCTGGTGAACCACCCGTCCTGAATTCAGGGGGTGTGGGGGCTGTAGACGCGCCCCGCGGCGAAGTGATGTGATTCGTCTTTAGGCAGAGAGTGATACGAGATGCCTGCAATCAAGCGGAACCATGGGCCGAAATGCTTGACATTGCCGGCCAGAGGTAGTCGGATGTCATTCGACCACGAGGTGGGCCCGCCCATCCCGAGACCCAGAAGGAGATGGTCGATGAATAAGAGCGATCTGATCGCGGCGATGGCGGATAGAGCTGGTGTGTCCAACAAGGACGCCGGTGGCTGCCTAGACGCGTTTTTTGACGTAGTAGCCGGCGAGGTGGCGGCCGGGGGCGACAAAGTGTCGATTCCGGGATGGCTCTCGTTTGAACAGGTGACTCGGGCGGCCCGAATGGGCCGGAACCCTCGCACTGGCGAGTCCATTCATGTGCCGGCTACCAAGGCCTGCAAAGTGTCTGTGGGTTCGAAACTAAAGGCAGCCGCCAAGAGCGGCGGCTCAGCCGAGGCCGAAGAGCCCGAAGAGGCAGCAGAGGCCGCACCGGAGTCGCCCAGCTGGTGACATCCCGGTCGGGAACCGGGGCTGGGGCGGAAGCGCTCTGGCCCCGTGACCTGACCGTCCCCCGGTTAACGGGGCCGGTTGGAGGATCGAGGATCTGATCAGCACCGATCTTCCTCTTCCAGCGACGGTGATTCCTCACCGTGATCCCTTCCTGCTGCTGACCCAGGTCACCGAGGTGACGGTCGGCGAGCGGGCGGTGGGGTACTGGCAGTTGACCGGTGATGAGCCCTTCTTCGCTGGCCACTTTCCAGGACGGCCGACCCTTCCGGGAGTCCTCATGTGCGAGTCGATCGCACAGTTGGGCGCATACGCCCTTCTCACCAGGCCGGACTTCGTCGGTCGTCTGGCCCTGTTCGGCGGCCTAGACGGCGTGCGGTTCCGGCGTCAGGTACTGCCTGGCGAACGCCTTGATTTGGAGGTCGAGTTAGGGCGGGTCTCGGCACGGGCTGGTAAGGGGAGCGGGAGGGCTTTGGTGGGTGACGAAGAAGCCTGCCGGTGTGACCTCATGTTTGTCTTCGTCGAAGGCGACTGAGCGATCGCGCAAGCCGCCGAGTGGGGGTAATTGGGGTCAGGCCGGTGCCAGCACGACGCTGCCGTTGTGGCCACCGAAGCCGAACGAGTTGGACATGGAGATGCCGGGTTCCCAGGGAGCCGGAGCGCCGGTAACCAAGTCCAGCGCCGGCATGTCGGGATCCGGGGTGGTGTAGCCAGCGGTCGGGGGGATCAGCCCCTTGTCCATGGACAGCACGACAGCTACGGCTTCGATGGCACCTGCCGCACCCAGAGCGTGTCCGGTTATCCCTTTGGTGGAGGTAACCAGGGGGCCGTCAGCACCGAAGACTTCGGTCATGGCTACCGCCTCGGCCATGTCGTTCAGCGGAGTTGATGTCCCGTGGGCGTTGACGTGGCTGATCTGGTGGGGTTCCACGCCAGCTTCCTCCAGGGCGAGACGCATGCAGGTGACGGCGCCCATGCCTCCCGGTGATGGGGCGGTGATGTGGTGGGCGTCAGCGGTGCTAGCTCCACCCAGGACCTCGGCCAGGATGTCGGCACCCCGGGCCTCGGCCATCTCCCAGTCCTCCAAGACAAGCACGCCGGCGCCTTCGCCCATGACGAATCCGTCTCGCTCAGCGTCGAAGGGGCGACAGATCCCGACCGATGAGAAGGCGGTCATGTTGGTGAAGCCGGCGATTGCCGTCTCCACGAACGGTGCTTCACTACCCCCCGCTAGCACCACGTCGCAGCGACCGTGGGCCACCAGCCGGGCGGCATTGGCTACCGCATGGGTGCCTGCCGCACAGGCGGTGCAGGTGTTCTCGGCTGGCCCCTGGAATCCATGGCGCATTGAGACGGCGGCCGGAGCCGCATTTGGCATCATCATCGGCACCATGAAGGGGGATACTCGTCGGGACCCCTTCTCGTGCCGGATGAGGATCTGCTCCTCGAGGGTTTCGATCCCACCGATACCCGTTCCGATGAAAACACCCCGTCGGGAAGGGTCCGCGGTAAGCGACCCTGCCTGCTCCAGGGCCATGTCAGCGGCGGCGATCGCGAACTGGGTGCATCGGTCGCTACGCCGTACCTCCTTGGGGTTGTCGAAGTGCGGAGTGGGGTCGAAGTCGTGGACCCGACGCTCACCGTCAGGTGCCGGCCCACAGAGGCCGTCCCAGAACGCGTCGGTACCGACGCCGCACGAGGCGACAACGCCTAGTCCGGTTACGGCGACCCGACGTCGGGTCATTAGAGCTTGCCGGTGATGAGGTCGTAGGCGGCACCGATGGTGGTAATGCCCTCGAGCTCTTCCTCTTCGACATTGACGTCGAATTCCTCTTCGAGTGCCATAACCAGCTCGACTAGGTCGAGGCTGTCGGCATCGAGGTCGTCAGCAAAGGAGGCCTCGCGGGTGACCTGGGAGGCGTCGACCGAGAGGACCTCGACCGCGCAGTTTGTGAACCGTTTGAAATTGTCGTCGCTCACCGTCTGGCTCCGTTTCTCGGGTGATTTGGACCGGCCTCACCCTACGGCCCCTCACCGCCGGTCGACATGCATTCAGAGCGTTGAGAGGGGTCGCCTCTGTCACAGCGACCAACACCGTCGGTGGGTTTACCGCCGGTCCGGCAGTATCAGCCCATGAAGAGGCCACCATCCACCGGGACCACGGCACCGGTGATGTATCCAGCGGCATCTGAGGCCAGGAAAGCGACCAGAGCCGCTACCTCGTCGGCCTGTCCCAGGCGGCCCAGGGGTACTGCTTCGGCATAGGCGTCCTGCTGCTCCTCGGGGAGGGAGGCCAGCATGTCGGTCCGGATCGGGCCCGGAGCCACAACGTTGACGGTCACGTTCCTGCTGGCAAACTCCTTTGCCAGGGAGCGGCCAAGGCCGACGAGACCGGCCTTGGATGCCGCGTAGTTGGCCTGCCCCGTCTGGCCGATCCGCCCAGCGATCGACGAGACGAGAATGATGCGGCCCCACCGTCCCTTCATCATCCCCTTGACGGCCCGACGGGACACCCGGAAGGCGCCGGTCAGGTTGGCGTCCACCACATCGCTGAAGTCCTCGTCCGACATGCGTAACACCAAGCCATCTCGGGTGATCCCGGCATTGGCCACCAGCACCTCGACTGGTCCCAAATTCTCCTCGATGGCTGAGAAGGCGGCGTCTACGGCTTCGGAGTCGGTTACGTCACAGGCCACGGGAAAGATCTCCGCTTCGACGACTTCGGGCGGCACCTCGCCCCGACAGGTGACGGCCACGCGGTCTCCCTGGGCGGCGAACGCCCTGGCGCAGGCCAGACCAATACCTCGGTTTCCTCCGGTCACCAGCACAACTCGACTCATCTCGATCTCCTGCTCTCGGTGGTCGTCAGGTCAGGTCACCCGGAGCCAGGCGATCGGCTTAGAAGCCGTTACCCGCTCGGTGTCCACGGCTAACCATCCCATCAGTTCGCCGGCGAATGGCGAGCGGACCTCGGTGACTCCAATGTGTCCGAGGAGGTCCCCGGCGGCCACCACGTTTCCTGGGCCGAGATTGGCTAACGGGGCAAAAACGCCGGCACATGGGCTGACAACCATCCGGTCAGTTGCGAACAAGTGCTCGCCCTCCTGCCCGGAGAGGCTGTCTTCCGGAGGGGCGGCCAGGGCGTCCAGCAGGGCGTCCAGGTGGCCCGGGGTGTTGACAGTGAGCCGAACAGCACTCTTCAAGGTCCGCTTCGCTAGACCGGTTAGGACGTTGCCGGGGCCTAACTCGACGAAGGTTGTGAACCCGGCATCAGCGAGGGTCCGGAGGCTCTGTGACCATCGCACCGGGCTACAGAGCTGGGCGTTCATCAGGACCCGCCAAGTGGCCGGGTTGGTATGGCTGCTGGCATCCACGTTGGCGACCACTACGCCCTCTGGCTGGCGTACGTCGGTCCGCTCGATGGCCTCCTCGAGTCGGTCGCGAGCCGGAGCCATATACGGCGTGTGGAAGGCGCCGGAGACCTCCAGAACGGCTACCCGTTTGGCTCCTCGGCCCTTGGCCTCCTCGCCGGCCGCGGCCACGCCGTCTGGAGAGCCGGCGATTACCACCTGTCCCGGGGCGTTGTAGTTGGCCACCCAGACGTCGTCGTCGACAGCGGTGCAGGCCTCTTCTACTCCGGTGTCGTCTAGGCCCAGTACGGCGGCCATGGTTCCCAGCGGGTCTTGGGTCGCTACATGCATGGCCTCGCCACGTTCGACCACGAGGGAAACGGCGTCGGCGAAGTCCAGCGCGCCAGAGGCAGTGAGGGCGCTGTACTCACCCAGGCTGTGCCCGGCATGACCGGCGGCATCGATGCCCAGGCGCTCGACGGCGTCCAGGACCACCATGCTGGTCACGAAGGTGGCCAACTGGGCGTTGTGGGTCTCGCGGAGTTGGTCAGCATCGGCAGCCAGTAGGAGGTGGGCTACGTCCTGCCCGCTGGCCGCAGAGGCCTCCTCGACCAGTTCCCAGGACGGATGGTCGGCCCACGGGGCCCCCATGCCTGGCTGCTGGGAACCTTGGCCGGAGTAGGTGAAGGCGATCATCGGTTCTGGTGGTCTCCTGGAGCGGCCTGGCCGCGGGTCGCTCAGCGGCAGTGTGCCCGACCCGGCGCCCCATAGTGTGGCCGATCCGGGTCCTCAAAGGGAACGGTCGTACTCCGCAAGTGAGGCAGCCAGTTAGATGGACGAAGGGCGGCCGGTAGGATCGGTCGATCGCCCGGGTGGCGGAATTGGCAGACGCGGAGGACTCAAAATCCTCTGGCCGTGAGGTCGTGCGGGTTCAAGTCCCGCCCCGGGCACCACCACCGCGACATCGAGGGGCGTACCGGGCTGACCCGTAGGCTGGACCGTCCCATGACACGACCGGTTATCGAAAGACGGCTGACCGAGCTCGGCGAACGCCTACGACGGCTCCGAGCGGACCTCCTGGTGGCCGAGGAGCAGTTGGCGCACTTTGCTGCCGATGCCAACGATGCACGCGTCCGGTCGCTGGTCTCCGAGACGGCCATCTCGGAGCGGGCCCACCGGGGAGCTGACCGCCATGCTCGGGCCATGGCCCGCCACCGTGACGAGGTAGTGGCTGAGATTGCCCGGCTCGAGGCCACTCAGGACGAGTTGCTGGACCGGCTCACTGCCGATGGCTGACGGGGTCGGCTCGGTGAGGGTCGACACCGCCGACCTTCCACCACCGGTGAGGGTGGTGCTGGCCGAGGATGAGGCCATCATCCGTCTGGACCTCCGTGAGACTCTGGAGGACGAGGGCTACCAGGTGGTGGGAGACACTGGTCGCGGGGACCACGCCGTGGAGCTCGTTGCCGAGTTAGACCCCGACGTGGTGATTTTGGACATCAAGATGCCGGGCCTGGACGGCATCGAGGCCGCCCGACGGATCGCCG
This sequence comes from Acidimicrobiales bacterium, assembly GCA_022452035.1. Lineage (NCBI taxonomy): Bacteria > Bacillati > Actinomycetota > Acidimicrobiia > Acidimicrobiales > Acidimicrobiales bacterium. Next base: position 18,325 of record JAKURV010000020.1, read on the forward strand.
CCTCCCATGATGCCGCCGTGGTCATCCTTACTGCCTTCAGCCAACGGGACTTGATCAATCAGGCCATTGAGGCCGGCGCTCTGGCCTATCTGGTCAAGCCGTTCCAGCGGTCCGACCTCGTCCCAGCAGTGGAGGTGGCCCTGGCCCGACATCGTGAGATGCGAGCGCTTACCGACCAGGCCCGGACCCTGGCCGAACGCCTGGAGGCCCGGAAGGTGATCGACCGGGCTAAGGGTCTGCTGATGGACGAGGCCGGCATGGCCGAAGAGCAGGCATTCGGGTTCATCCGGTCGGCGGCCATGTCTGGCCGGCGCTCAATGGCCGACGTGGCCCGAGCAGTGATCGAGGAGGGCCTCCGGCCTTAGAAGCGGTACCGTCCCGGCGTCCAGAGGCGATCACAGGGCCCGCGGTATGGTCGGTTGGTGTCTGGCCTATTCCTTCTCGACGGCAATTCGCTGACCTACCGGGCGTTCTTTGCCATCCCCCGGGACATGGTCACCGCCTCGGGTCAGGAGACCAACGCTGTCTTCGGCTTCACCCAGATGCTGATCTCCCTTCTGCGGGACCACGAGCCCGACGGGGTGGCGGTGGCCTTTGATCGGCCGGGAGGCACTTTCCGCCACGACCGCCTGCCGTCCTACAAGGCCAACCGGGAGAAGCAGGAGGACAGCCTCTACCAGCAGTTGGACCTGGTTAGGGAGCTGGTTGACGCTCTGGGACTACTCGTTGCGGAAGCCGACGGCTACGAGGCCGATGATGTTATTGCCACCCTGGCCACTGTGGCCCGCGACGCCGGGCGGGACGTGACCGTGGTGACCGGCGACCGGGATAGTTACCAGTTGGTGGAGGACCCCCACGTCCAGGTGCTCTACAACAAACGGGGCGTATCGGACTATGCCCTGTACGACGAGGCCGGGATACTGGAGCGCACCGGCGTACGGCCCGCCGACTACGTGGCCTACGCGGCCCTTCGAGGCGACCCGTCTGACAACCTGCCCGGGGTACCGGGGGTGGGGGAGAAGACGGCAGCCAAGCTTGTCAACGCCTACGGAGGCCTGGACGGGATCTTCGCAGCGGCAGGCGACCAGACACCCAAACTCAGCCAGAACCTCTCCGAGAACGAGGAGCAAGCTCGTCTCAACGCGGAGCTCATGGTCCTTGTCCGCGACGTCCCTCTCGGCCTAGAGATCGGCGACCTGGAGCGGGGCCCGGTGGACGTGGAGCGGGCCGGAGGACTCCTGGGGATGCTGGAGATGGGCCGGGCCCGGGAGCGCCTGGGCAGCCTCCTTGAGGTGGGCTTTGGCGGCCTGGCAGCTGCCGAGGAGCCGTCCAGCGAGCTGGAAATCCGGCTGGAACGTTGTACCGACACCACCGCGGTGGCGGCCGCCGTGGAGGCCCTCTCCGGGGGCGTGGTGGGCGTGGCCACCGAGGCCGACCCTGCGGTGGAAGCGACCGGTCCTGGACTCGGTGGTGGTCTTGCCATCTCCGACGGGGAACGCTCGTGGTGGATCGACGAGGCGGTCCTGACAGGGGCGACCGAGGTGCTGTTGTCGTTGCTCGGCCCGGGCGGGCCCGGTGTGGTGGCCCACGATGCCAAGCCGCTTCTCCGGGCCCTCGGGCGGCGGGGGATAGTCGACATCGGTCTGGTGTTGGACACGGCCCTAGCCGCATACCTCCTCGACCCGGCCGACACGGCGTATGACCTGGGCGCGTTGCTGGAGCGCCACACGGGCCAGGTGCTTCCGGCCGCCGGCCCGCCGGACGGCCAGCTGGACCTCACCGGGGAGGCTGCCGACCCAGCTGCTGAGGCAGGAGCACGAGCGGCGGCCGCTCAGGCCCTCCACGACCCTCTCATCGCGGCGCTTGACGCCCAGGGGCTGCGGGAGCTCAACGCCACCCTGGAGGTTCCGCTGGTGGCTGTCCTGGCCCGAATGGAGGAAGTAGGCGTCGGGGTTGACGTGACCGAGTTGACCCGGCTGCGCGGTGACCTTACTGCCGACTGCGACCGTCTTCGGGGCCTGGTCCACGAAGCGGCGGGTGAGGAGTTCAACGTGAACTCCACCAAGCAACTCCGAGAGGTCCTGTTTGAGAATCTGGGTTTGACCCCGGGAAAGAAGACCAAGACCGGATATTCCACCGACGCGGCGACCCTGGAGCGGCTTCGTGACGACCACCCGGTGGTTGGGCACCTCCTGGCCTACCGGGAGGTCGAGAAGCTCCGCTCTACCTACGGTGAGGGACTTCTGGCCGAGGTGGGACCCGGAGACCGCATCCGGGCCACCTTCAACCAGACGGTGGCCCGTACGGGCCGCCTCAGCTCCGACGCCCCGAACCTCCACAACATCCCGGTTCGGACTGAGGCGGGCAGGGCCTTTCGCCGGGCCTTCGTTCCTTCACCGGGACGGTCCTTGTTGGTAGCCGACTACAACCAGATCGAGTTGCGGTGTATCGCCCACCTGGCCGACGACCCAGGCCTAATTGCGGCGTTCGAGGCTGGAGACGACGTGCACACGGCCGTGGCGTCCAGGACGTGGGGCATCCAGCCGTCGGAGGTGACTACCGAGATCCGGAACCGGGCAAAGATGGTGGCCTACGGGTTGGCCTACGGCATGGAGGCCTACGGTCTCTCCCAGCGACTGGGTTCTTCAGTGGACGAGGCGTCTGAGATTCTGGATTCTTACTTCGCCGCCTTTCCCGCTGTCCGGGCCTATATGGACCGGACAGTCGACGAGGCTAGGCAGAAGGGATACACGGAGACCCTGTTCGGTCGTCGACGGCGGATCCCCGAACTCTCGTCGCCCAACTACAACGTCCGCCAGGCGGGAGAGCGCCAAGCCATGAATGCCGGAATCCAAGGTTTGGCGGCCGACGTTTTCAAGGTAGCCCTCATCCGCATCGACGGGGGACTACGGGCCTCGGGGGCGGCCTCTGAACTGATACTCCAGGTCCACGACGAGGTAATCCTGGAGGTCCCTCCGGACGAGATGCAGGACGTGGAGGCGCTGGTCCGAGCCGAGATGACCGGCGCTTACGATCTCCGGGTCGAGTTGGCGGTGGATGTGGCCGACGGGGCCACCTGGGCCGACGCCAAGGGCTGATGGCCCAACGATGACCGACCCGACTGATGGACAGAGGACGTAGCGCGTGGCCGAGGGTGGCTCGGGACATTGGTTTGAGGAGGTGGCCGAACACCTCGGCGCCGCCTACCTCCGGTACTCGTTCACCTACGGGACGGTGAGCGAAGTGGACGCCCTGGTTGAGGCGTTAGGCCTTGTGCCCGGACAGCGAATCCTTGACGTGGGCTGTGGGCCGGGTCGCCATGCCCACGAACTAGCCCGCAGGGGACTGGAGGTAGTGGGGATCGACATTTCTGAATCCTTCGTGGCGTTGGCCCGCGAGGGAGCGCCTGGGGGTGCCAGTTTCGTGCACGGCGATGCCCGGACCATGGAGTTTGACGCGGAGTTCGATGCTGCCCTATCGCTGTGCCAGGGGGCGTTTGGCTTGGCCGGGGGCCCGGGGGTCGACCCGGCGGCTCTCGACCCCGACGGGGCGGTTCTGGACCGTATCGCCGCGGCGCTCCGGCCCGGGGGCCGGATAGCCCTCACCGCCTTTTCGGCCTACTTCCAGATCCGGTTCCTGGACGACGACGACCATTTTGACGCCGATTCAGGGGTGAATCGGGAGCGGACGGTCCTGAGGAATCAGGAAGGTGTGGAGGCCCTGGCCGACCTATGGACCAGCTGCTTTACTCCGCGGGAACTTCGGTTGCTCTGCGACCGGGCGGGCCTCGACGTCGACGAAGTTCGGTCGGTCACCCCGGGCGACTACGCCCCCCGATTGCCGGACCTCGAGCACCCAGAGTTCCTCGTTTTAGGCCGCCGACAGGCCGTTTCCGGAGCCTGAAGCCGACAGAAGGGGTTACCGGGAGTGGCCGGTAGGCTCAGCCGGTCCGAATCGCGTCCTGACGAGTTTCGGCGCTCCCGTATCCATCTACTCCCATCCGACGAGAAGAATCCGTGTCCGACCTGACCCTGACTGCACCAGCCCCCGACTCCCCGCCCATGGGGACCTTCGACGAGAGCGGTGCCTACACCCCCCGCCCCATTACCGAGAACGACCTCGGAAGCCTGACCCTGGACGAGGCGTATTCGGCCACCATGGTCGATATCCAGAACGGCCAGTTGGTCGAGGGGACGGTCGTCCGGGTCGACAAGGACGAGGTCCTGCTGGACATCGGCTACAAGTCGGAGGGCGTGATCCCGCCGCGGGAGCTCTCCATCCGGAATGGCGTGGACCCCAGCGAGATCGTTGCCGTTGGCGAGAAGATCGAGGCAGTGGTCCTCCAGCGGGAGGACAAGGAGGGCCGTCTGGTCCTGTCCAAGAAGCGGGCCCAGTACGAGCGGGCCTGGGGCAGGATCGAGGAGATCAAAGAGGGTGACGGGATGGTCTCTGGCTCGGTCATCGAGGTCGTCAAGGGCGGCCTCATAGTGGACATCGGCCTCCGGGGCTTCCTGCCCGCCTCGCTGGTCGAGTTGCGCCGGGTGCGTGACCTGCAGCCGTACATCGGCACCACGGTCGACGCGAAAATCATCGAACTGGACAAGAACCGCAACAACGTGGTCCTGTCCCGCCGGGCCTGGTTGGAAGAGACTCAGAAAGAGCAACGCGAGGAGTTCCTCCACGACCTACGCCCGGGAGAGGTCCGCGGGGGGGTGGTGTCCAGCGTGGTCAACTTCGGGGCCTTTGTAGACCTGGGTGGCATGGACGGCCTTGTCCACGTCTCGGAGTTGTCCTGGAAGCACGTCGACCACCCCGGTTCGGTGGTAGCGGTCGGCGATGAGATCGAGGTTCAGGTACTGGAAGTCGACCTCAGTCGGGAGCGGATCAGTCTCTCGCTGAAGGCAACCCAGCAGGATCCCTGGCAGGAGTTCGCTGGGGCCCACCAGGTGGGGGAGCTGGTATACGGCCGGGTGACCAAGTTGGTGCCGTTCGGCTCGTTCGTCCAAGTGGGCGACGGGATTGAGGGCCTGGTCCACATCTCGGAGATGTCGGCTCACCACGTAGAGCTTCCCGAACAGGTGGTCACCCCGGGCGAGGAACTCTGGGTGAAGATCATCGACCTGGACCTCCAACGTCGCCGGATCAGCCTGTCGATCAAGCAGGCAGCCGAGGGTGGTGTGGTGGCCGCTGAGTACCAGGAGCACTTTGGCGAGCACGCCTACGATGACGAGGGCAACTACATCGGCGGCGAGAGTTCCGAGGGCCAAGAGGCCTGGGCGGAGTTCTACGGCGAAAGTGACGCTGTTGAGGGGGCTTCGGTCGAAGAGGTGGACGCCGTTGAGGGGGCTTCGGTCGAAGAGGTGGACGCCGTTGAGGAGGCTTCGGTCGAAGACGCCGAGCCGGAGACCACCGAGGTCTGATCGGAGCGGGTCGTCTCCAGACGACTCACCCCATGCTGGAGATCGGCCTAACCAGCGGCATCGGCTCCGGGAAGTCCACTGTGGCCGGCCTGTTGGTCGATCGCGGTGCCACTCTGTTGGATGCCGACGCCATCGTCCGGGAACTCCAACAGCCGGGTACGCCGGTCTTCGCTGCCATGGTGGCCCGTTGGGGCGACGAGGTGGTGGCCGATGACGGAACCCTGGACCGCGGAGCCGTGGCCGCTCGGGCCTTCACCGACCCCGACGAGCTAGTTGCCCTAAACGCCATCGTCCACCCGGCCGTGGGAGACGAGATGACTCGTCGACGTCGTGACCTCGCGACAACCGACGACACCGTGGTCTTAGATATCCCCCTATTGGTGGAGTCAGGCCATGAGGGGCTAGGGGGTGTCATCGTGGTCGACGTGGATCCAGAGCTGGCCTTAGCCCGTCTGGTGGTCAGCCGGGGCTTGACTGCCGAGGACGCCCGCAACCGGATCGCCCGCCAAGCCTCCCGTGAAGAACGGCTAGCCCGGGCCGACCTGGTGGTCGACAACGGCGGCAGCCTGGACGACCTGGCACACGAGGTGGACCGTGCCTGGGCCTGGATCGCCACCCTGGATCGACCACCTCCCGGCCATGAGGTTCACCGGATCGGAAGCCGGACCGAGCGGAACTGAAGTCCCTAACGGCCGGGAGCCCCTTGCGGACGCTGGGTACCATGCCCCGATGGCTGATCCGTCGTTACCCGAGTCGTCCGACGGCGAAGCCACCGGTCAGGTCGGGCCGTCGCGTGGACAGGCGTTTCGCGTAGAAGCGCCCTTCCGACCGGCCGGAGACCAGCCGCAGGCCATCAGGGAGTTGGCTGACGGCATCCAGGGAGGAGAGCGGTTCCAGACCCTGCTGGGGATCACCGGAAGCGGAAAGAGCGCCACCATCGCTTGGACCATCGAACAGGTACAGCGGCCCACGCTGGTTATCGCCCCTAACAAGGCACTGGCGGCCCAGTTGGCTAATGAGCTGCGAGAGTTTTTCCCCGACAACCGGGTGGAGTACTTCGTTTCCTACTACGACTACTACCAGCCCGAGGCCTACTTGCCGACCTCGGACACCTTCATCGAAAAGGACTCGTCGGTGAACGACGAGATCGACCGGCTCCGGCACGCCACCACGGCCTCGCTGCTAACCCGCCGGGACACCATCGTGGTGGCCTCCGTCTCGTGTATCTACGGCCTGGGCTCCCCGGAGCACTACGAGGGACAGCTCCTGGTTCTGGAAGTCGGCCAGGAGGTCAACCACCGTGCCACCTTGGGGCGCCTCATTGACATGCACTACGAGCGGAACGACATGGTGCTGGAACGCGGCCGGTTCCGCGTCAAGGGCGACACCCTGGAGGTTCACCCGGCCTACGAACAGACCGCCTTTCGCATCTCGCTGTTCGGCGACGAGGTGGAAGCCATCACCGAGGTGGACCCCCTAACCGGGGCGCACCTCCGCCAACTAGACGACCTTGTGGTCTTCCCGGCCACTCACTACATGGCTGATGCGGCCAACATCCGGCGGGCCATCACCGGGATCGAAGATGAATTAGCTGAGCAGCTGGCCCGATTCGAAGCCGACAATCGTTTGCTGGAAGCCCAGCGGCTCCGGATGCGAACCGAACACGACCTGGAGATGCTGGCCGAGATGGGGTACTGCACCGGGGTCGAGAACTACTCCATGCACCTAGACGGCCGGACCTACGGCGAGCGGCCCTACACCCTGCTGGACTACTTTCCTGACGACTTCCTGGTGGTGCTCGACGAGTCCCACGTCGGCGTCCCGCAGCTCCACGGCCAATACGCCGGAGACCGGAGCCGCAAGGAGACCCTTGTCGAGCACGGTTTTCGGCTCCCGTCGGCAGCCGATAACCGGCCACTGACCTTTGACGAGTTCATGGGCCGGGTAGGCCAGGTGGTGTTTCTGTCGGCCACGCCCGGTGACTGGGAATTGAACGCCAGTAGCAGCGTGGTGGAGCAGATCGTGCGGCCTACCGGCCTAGTCGACCCCGAGGTCGTGGTGCGGCCCACCAAGGATCAGATCGACGACCTCCAGGAGATGATCGCCGGCCGGGTGGCCGCCGAGCAACGGGTGCTGGTGACCACCCTGACCAAGAAGATGGCAGAGGACCTCACCGACTACCTGGTTGAGCAGGGGATCAGGGTCCGCTACCTCCACTCCGACGTGGACACCGTGCGACGAATCGAGATCCTCCGGGACCTCCGCCTCGGCGAGTTCGACGTACTGGTCGGCATCAACCTGCTCCGTGAGGGCCTGGACCTCCCGGAGGTCTCCCTGGTGGCCATCCTGGACGCCGACAAGGAGGGCTTCCTGCGCAGCGAGACCTCCCTTGTCCAGACCATTGGTCGCGCGGCCCGGAACGTGGACGGAGAAGTGGTGATGTACGCCGACAAGGTCACGCCGTCCATGCGACGGGCCATCGCCGAGACGAAGCGTCGTCGCAACCTCCAGCAGGCCCACAACGCCAAGCACGGCATTGACCCCCAGACGGTGCGCAAGGCGGTCAGCGACATCTTGGAAATGATCCGACCCGACTCAGCGACGGCGCCTACGCCCCGCGGACGTAGGCGGAGGACCGAACGCCTGGTTGAGGACTTCGCCGAGATGGGCCACGCCGACCTCCAACGCCTGCTGTTTACCCTGGAACAGGAGATGGGGGAGGCGGCGGCTGATCTCCGGTTCGAGTACGCGGCCCGGCTCCGAGATGAGATCAAGGAAATCGAGCGGGAGTTACGGGACCTCTCGGAGGCTGTCTGAGGGGCCAGCCCGGTCCGGCAAGGCGATACCCCTGCGAAGGCCTGCCGGCATCGGGGTCCCGGCGACCCCGGCCTAGGCTCGCCGGCGATGTCGGACCGGTTGATCGTCAAGGGAGCGCGCGAGCACAACCTCCGGAACATCGACCTGAACCTGCCACGCGATCAACTGATCGTGTTCACCGGGATCTCCGGCTCGGGCAAGTCGTCGTTGGCCTTCGACACCATCTATGCCGAGGGCCAGCGACGGTACGTGGAATCGCTGTCGGCATACGCCCGCCAGTTTCTCGGCCAGATGGACAAACCCGACGTGGACTTCATCGAGGGACTGTCGCCGTCTATCTCCATTGACCAGAAGAGCGCCTCGCGTAACCCACGGTCCACAGTTGGCACCATTACCGAGGTCTACGACTACCTGCGACTCCTCTACGCCCGGATCGGCGTGCCCCACGACCCGGAGACCGGTGAACGCCTTGTACGCCAGACCCCACAGCAGATCGTGGACCGGGTTCTGGAGATGGAGGAGGGCACCCGGTTCCAGGTGCTGGCCCCGGTGGTCCGGGGCCGCAAGGGAACCTACGACACCCTGCTAGCCGACCTGGCAGCCCAGGGGTTCAGCCGGGCCGTCGTGGACGGAGAGGTCCACGAACTGGGCGACGACCTGGATCTGGCTCGTTACGAGATGCACACCATCCAGGTAGTAGTGGACCGTCTGGTCCTCAGAGACGGCCTAGAACGGCGCCTCACCGAGTCCATGGAGACCGCCCTGGCCCTAGCCGAGGGGGTAGCCGAGATCCAGGTGGTTCCCCGGGACGGAGAGGTTGACGAAGACGGGGAGCCGGTAGAACCCCGAACCATCGTGTTCAGCCAACACCTCTCGCGGCCCAGCGATGGAAAATCTTTTGAGGACCTGGCCCCCCGGAACTTCTCGTTCAACAGCCCCTACGGGGCCTGCACCCACTGCGACGGCCTGGGCACGGTGTTCGAGGTGGACGCCGAGCTGGTGGTGCCCAACCCTGACCTGAGCCTCGCCGAAGGGGCCATCGCCCCCTGGTCAGGGGGACGGAACCGGTACTTCGCCCGCCTTCTGGAGGCGGTGGCCGAAGACCAGGGCATCGATTCCGCCGTGCCGTGGCGGAAGCTGCCCGCCCGACATCGCAAGACGCTCATGGAGGGGGGTATCGGTGGCCGGGTCCAGGTCCGGTACCGCAACCGGTTCGGACGATCGCGGGTCTACTCGGCCAATTTCGAGGGCGTGATGCCCTACCTCAGGCGTCGGCACCAGGACGCCGAGACAGACGGCCAACGGGAACAGCTCGAGGGTTACATGCGTCAGGTGGCCTGCCCGGCATGTGCCGGGGCTCGTCTGAACCCCCTGTCATTGGCCGTGACCGTGGACGGCCACTCCCTGTCCGAGGTGTGTGGCCTCTCCATCGCCGAATCGGCCAAGGTACTCAGCGACCTCGAGCTATCTGACCGCGATGCCCTGATTGCCGAGCAGGTGCAGAAGGAGATCAACGCCCGCCTGGGGTTCCTGCTGGATGTGGGCCTCGACTACCTGAGCCTGTCACGCTCGGCTGCCACCCTGGCCGGCGGAGAAGCCCAACGAATCCGGTTGGCCTCGCAGATTGGGAGCGGGCTGGTCGGGGTGCTCTACGTGCTAGACGAACCGTCCATCGGCCTTCACCAACGGGACAACCGACGTCTCATCGAGACCCTAGAGCGCCTCAGGGACCTCGGGAACACGGTGATCGTGGTGGAGCACGACGAGGAGACCATCCGGGCAGCCGACCACGTGGTGGACATCGGGCCGGGTGCAGGCGAGCACGGGGGAGACATCGTCCACTCCGGCAACGTGGCTGGCCTCCTGAAGCGCTCAGGCTCGCTGACCGGCCAGTACCTCTCGGGAAAAAAGATGATCCCGGTGCCCCAGATCCGACGGTCGGCCGGTGGCGACCGCCTGCTGGTACGCGGTGCCCGGGAGAACAACCTGCGGGACCTGGACGTGGAGCTCCCCTTGGGGTGCTTTGTCGCTGTCACTGGAGTATCGGGGTCCGGGAAGTCCACCCTGATAAACGAAATCCTCCACAAGGCCCTGATGCAAAAGGTGTACCGGTCCAAGGTCCCACCGGGCCTCCACACGGCCCTGGAGGGAGTGGACGGGATCGACAAGGTCATCAACATCGATCAGACGCCCATTGGGCGGACACCCCGCTCCAATACCGCCACTTACACCGGCGTGTTCGACCACGTCCGGAAACTGTTCGCCCGGACCGAGGAGTCCCGGATTCGGGGGTATCAACCGGGTCGGTTCAGCTTCAACGTGAAGGGCGGCCGGTGTGATGCTTGCTCTGGCGACGGCACGTTGCGGATTGAGATGCACTTTCTGCCCGACGTATACGTCCCGTGCGAGGTGTGCCGGGGCCAGCGGTACAACCGCGACACACTGGATGTCCGGTTCAAGGGGCGGACCATCGCTGACGTGCTGGATATGCCATGTGACGAGGCCCTGGAGTTCTTCCAGAATCAGCCGTCCATCACGCGTCACATGCAGACGCTGGTCGACGTGGGTCTGGGCTACGTGCGGCTGGGACAGTCGGCACCCACCCTGTCGGGCGGTGAGGCCCAGCGGGTCAAGCTGGCCAGCGAGTTGGCCAAGCGACCCACCGGTCACACCGTCTACATCCTCGACGAGCCGACCACCGGCCTCCACTTTGAGGACGTCCGTAAGCTGTTGGGAGTCCTCAACCGGCTCGTTGACCAGGGCAACACGGTGATCGTGATCGAGCACAACCTGGACGTCGTGAAAACCGCCGACTGGTTGGTCGACCTGGGTCCGGAGGGCGGTGACGGCGGCGGGATGGTGGTAGCTACCGGCACTCCGGAGGAGGTAGCTACGGTTCCCGAGAGTCACACCGGGCGCTTCCTGGCCGGGATCTTGGGCTGATCAGCCGAACCACCGGGGCCGACGTTCAGGGTCACAGCGCCGAGAGATGACCCGACGGATCCCCGGTGGCGCTTTGGCCCCTACTCTCGGGGAATGGTCGAACGCCCATCGGCGGGCACGGTGCCCGATGCACCGGGCTCGTACCAATTCCGCGACTCCGAGGGCCGGATCCTCTACGTGGGCAAGGCGAAGAGCCTCCGGAACCGCCTGAACAGTTACTTCGGCCGTCGAGACCGCCTGGCCTCGCGGACGGCGAACATGCTGGACGAGGCGGCCACCGTGGAATGGATCCAGGTAACCAATGAGCTGGAGGCGCTCATGCTGGAGTTCAGCCTCATCCAAGAACACCACCCCCGCTTCAACGTGGACCTGAAAGATGACAAGTCGTACCCATTCCTGGCCGTCACCGTGGGGGACGAGTGGCCCCGGCCGATGGTCACCCGGGGGAAGCGTCGGCGGGGGGTGCGCTACTTCGGGCCCTACGGACACGCCGGGGCGATCCGGGAGACCCTGGACCTGGTGCTACGCACCTTCCCGGCCCGGACCTGCACCGACGCTAAGTTCCGCGAGCACCAGCGACTGGGTCGGCCATGTCTGCTCTTTCACATAGAGAAGTGCAGCGGCCCGTGCGTGGGCGAGATCACACACGAGGATTACTCCGAGATCGTCCGCGACCTACTGCGTTTCCTGGATGGCGACTCTGACGAGGTGGTGGCTCGTCTCCGCTCAGAGATGGCCGCGGCGGCCGATGCCCGAGAGTTCGAGGCAGCGGCCCGGTGGCGGGACCGACTGGCCAGCGTGCTACAGGCCCTTGAGAAGCAGCAGATGGTGACGTCCCGCAACGAGGACCTCGACGTATTCGGTTTGGCCGGCGACGAGTTGGAGGCCGCCGCCCAGGTGTTCTACGTACGACGGGGTCGAGTGGTGGGGCGAAAGGGCTTCGTCGTCGACCGGGCCGAAGACCTTGACCGGGGGCAGCTGGTAGCCGAGGTCCTGTCGGCTCACTACCGGGACGATCCGCCCCGAGGGGTCCCCCGGGAGGTGCTGGTGCCCGACGACCCGGAGGATGGGCCCCTGCTGGCCCGGTGGCTGGGCGGCGAACGCGAGGGGCCGGTCACCATCCGCGTCCCGAAGCGCGGCGACAAGCGCTCCCTGTTGGAGACAGTGACCCGAAACGCCGACGAAGAATTCGTACGCCACCGCATGAAGCGGGCCGCCGACCACAACAGCCGGGCGCGAGCGCTGAACGAGCTCCAGCAGGCGCTGTCGCTGCCCGAGGCGCCGCTACGTATCGAGTGCTTCGATATGAGCCACCTGCAGGGAACCGACTACGTGGGGTCCATGGTCGTCCTGGAGGACGGCCTACCCAATAAATCGGAGTACCGGCGGTTCCGGATTCGCCACGTCGACGGCAACGACGATTACGCAGCCATGTCCGAGGTCCTGACCCGCCGGCTGACCGCCTTTCTGAAAGAACGGGCCCTGCCCATCGACGAGCGACCAGGACGATTTTCCTACCCGCCCCAACTCCTCCTCGTGGACGGCGGCAAGGGACAGTTGGGGGTCGCCGAGCGGGTGGTGGCCGATCTGGGTCTGGCCGACCGGATCCCAGTGGCTGCCCTTGCCAAGCAGTTTGAGGAGGTGTTTCGTCCCGGTTCCCCAGATCCGGTCAGCCTGGATCGGGGCTCCGAAGGCCTGTACCTCCTCCAGCGGATCCGGGATGAGTCGCACCGGTTTGCCGTCGACTACCACCGCTTGTTGCGGTCCCGTCGTATGACCGGTTCGGTCCTGGACGGGATCCCAGGTCTGGGCCCGGCCCGGCAGAAGCGACTCGTGGCGGCCTTCGGTGGAGTGCGTGCCGTCCAGCGGGCTTCCCTTGACGATCTACTGGCGCTTACCTGGCTGCCCGATGCAGTGGCCGAGGCCGTCCACGCTGCCGCCCACCAGCCAGCCTGAGAACACCGAGGCGGGACGCTATCCGCCGACGATGCAGGCCACGGCGACCAGTGCGCCGACCACGCCCGCTACCTGACCCCGGCTCATCCGCTCGTTGAGGACCGTACGAGCCAAGATGACTGTGGTGGCCGGATACAGCGAGCTGAGGGCCACGGTGAGGCTGAGCAGCCCGCGGTGTATGGCCATCAGGATGGCGAGGTTGGCCGCCATGTCGAGAAGACCGGCGAAAACAATGGCTGCGCCGCCCTCAGCCCTCTTCGGGATGGGGGATCGCCCGATGCGGAGAAGCAGCAAGAGGGCTAAGCCGGCCGACACGACGCGGGCGCTAACCAGGGGCCAGGGGGTGCTGGCCTCGGTGGTGGCGTCCATAAAGATGTAAAACCCGGCGAACCCCACCCCGGCCAGAAGCGCCTCCAGAATCAGGGTGGGGGGAACACGTATGGCGCCGGCTAGACGCCAGATGCCGGTGCCGCCGGAAATCAGACCGATGGCGACTAGCCCGAGGAGCACTCCGACCACATTCACCGTTGAAAGGCGCTCGCCGTGGGCCACCCCCCACAAGACGGGGAGGACGGCGTTGCTGATGGCGGTCGTCGGCGCAACGACGGCCATCGGACCCCGGCCGAGACAGTGGTAGAGGCAGACGATCCCGACCAGGCCGAACAAACCGGCTAGGGCCCCATAAACCAGGTCCCGACTGGTCACGGCGTCGGCCATGGCCGGAGCAACGGCCAAGATCATGACCAGGCCGATCACGTGGGAAGCAGCCACCACCACCAGTACGTGGGTACGCCGGGCCGCCGTCCCGCCGAAAAAGTCACCGGCCCCGAAGAGGACGGCGGATAGGAGGGCAAGGGCGGCGGCCATGCCGGCGGAGGCTATGGCGCGGCCGACCGGAGGCCGTGGTCGTGGCCGTGTCGCGCGATGCTCGGACCGTGGATGACTACCCACCGGACCCCGACCCGTGGGAGGTCCACGCGACATGGTGGCAGGACGGCTTCACCGATGGTGCCGACGCAGAGTACGTGGAGCAGATCCTGCCCCTGGCCGCCGAGTTGCTGGCCGGCTACGACCGGGTGCTGGACGTAGGTGCCGGGGAGGGCCAGGTCAGCCGGCTGGTAGCGGCCGGTGGGGCCTCGACGGTAGTTGGCGTGGACCCCACGGCGGCCCAAGCCAGTGAGGCGACGGCTCGAGGTGGTGGACCCTCGTACCTTCGGGCCGCAGCGGACGACCTGCCCTTCGACGCAGCGTCGTTCGACGCCGTGGTGGCCTGTCTGGTCTTCGAGCACATCGAGGCCATGGACGAGGCCATCGGTGAGGTGGCCCGGGTGTTGCGACCGGGCGGACGCTTCGCCTTCTTTCTCAACCATCCGCTGCTCCAGACGCCGGGGAGCGGATGGATCGACGACCAGGTCCTAGATCCGCCTGAGCAGTACTGGCGGATAGGCCCCTACCTAGTGGAGTCAATGGAGTTGGAGGAGGTCGACAAGGGGGTCTTCCTGCCGTTCGTTCATCGGCCGCTGAGTCGGTACATAAACGCCCTGGCCGACCACGGCCTAGTACTCCGCCGGATGCACGAGCCGACCCCACCGGACGGGTTTTTGAACCGGGCAGCCGGCTACCGGGCTGCGGTCACCATCCCACGACTCCTAGTCCTCGTGGCCGATCGGACTCCTGGCGGAACGGGCGGCCCCTGAGAGCCGGGGAGGTGCCGTCTACGCTGGTCCCGTGGGCGACCTCTTGTTGATCACCGGCCTCTCGGGTGCTGGGCGAAGTGAGTTCTCGAAAGACCTGGAGGACCTCGGCTGGTTTGTCATCGACCGCCTACCCCCGGACATCAGCGCCAAGGTGGCAGCGTTGGCCATGGGTGACGGTGGGGCCTGGAGCCGGGTGGCCTTCGTGCTCCGGGCCGACACGGTGGGTGGCGAGACCCTGGGAGCGGTGGCCGAGCTGCGGTCTATCGGAGACCGGTTACGTGTGGTCTTCCTGAACTGCTCTACGGAGGCCCTGGTTCGTCGTTATGAGAGCAGCAGGAGACCCCACCCGTTTTCCGAGAACACGGGCCTTGAGGAGGCCATTCGGGCCGAACGAGAGCTAATGGAACCAGTTCGTGCTGCGGCCGACCTGGTACTGGACACCTCTGACATGAACGTGCACGAGCTCCGGGACCGGGTGTCGGCCCTCTACGGAGAGGCTGATGACCGGCCGATGCGGACCACCGTCACGTCATTCGGCTACAAGCACGGCCTGCCGCGCGACGCCGACTTGGTCTTCGATTGCCGATTTCTCCCCAACCCGCACTGGATCCCCGAACTCCGCCCGCTGTCCGGCCTAGACGGTCCGGTCCGGGAGCACGTTCTCGGTCATTCGGTCACCCAGGAGTTCCTAGATCAACTGGAGGACCTGCTGACCATGTTGCTTCCCGCCTACGTGGCCGAGGGGAAGTCCTACCTCTCGGTAGCCCTCGGGTGCACCGGTGGCCGTCACCGGTCAGTGGCCGTAGCTGAGACGGTGGCCGAGATGCTCCGCGGTCGAGGATTCGACCCTGCAGTGAGCCACCGCGACGTCGACCGGTGAGTGCTCCGGGTCGGGTCTGCGCCCTAGGCGGCGGCCACGGCCTGGCCACCAGCCTGCGAGCCATCCGGACATACGCCCAGGAGATGACGGCGGTGGTATCTATCGCCGACGATGGCGGATCCAGCGGCCGGATCCGAGCTGCGGCCGGCGGGCCGGCACCAGGGGACCTGAGACGGTGCTTTGAGGCACTAGGGGGTAGCTCGATGCTGACGGCCGAGATGGGGTGGCGTTTTGAGGGGGGCGAATTGCAGGGCCACGCCCTCGGCAACCTTCTGATCGCTGGGCTAGCTGCCGCTTCGGGCGACCTGGTGGCGGCCCTCGACGAGGTGGGCCGCCTGGTCGGATCTGTGGGACGGGTGCTGCCGGCGACAAGCCGGCCGGTCGACCTGGTCGCTGACACCGGAGACTGGGAGGTCGAAGGTCAAGTCTCGGTGCACCGGGCGGCAGGAATCGTGGAGCTACGCCTGTCGCCATCGGACGTACGGTCGCCGCCGGAAACCGTGACGGCTATCGAGGCCGCCGACCAGGTAGTCCTGGGTCCGGGCTCGCTCTACACCAGCGTCTTAGCGTCCGTTCTGGCCCCCGACGTGGAGGAAGCTCTCGCTCGACGCAGCGGGCCTCTGGTGCTGGTAGCCAACCTCTCGGCCGACGTGGAGGGCCCGTGGGCGTTAGAGGACCAGATCCGGATTCTCGCTGACCACGGGGTGCGTCCTGACATGGTCCTGGTCGACGAGTCCTACGGTGAGGACTCGGCGGGACCCGTGGTCCTCTACCGGGCCGCCGTCGCAGTACCGGATGGTGAATCCCACGACCCGCTCCTCTTGGGGAAGGCCCTGGCCCGGTGCACCGCCGCGAACTTGTGACCGTTTTCCACCATGGGAACCGTGTCGTGGGCCGTGTGACCGGCTAGCAATGTAGGGGTTCGGCGTTCCGCCCGGAGGCCCGTCGGCCGTTCTCACCAATTAGCGACGCTCCTGTCGCAGGAGGCAGCACCTTCCATGACCGTTCGTGTCGGAATCAACGGATTTGGCCGGATCGGCCGCAACTTCTTCCGGGCCGCCAGGGCCCGGGGCGCTGACCTGGAGTTCGTTGCCGTCAACGACCTCGGCTCTATCGAGACCATGGCCTTCCTGCTCGGTAACGACTCGGTCCACGGCCGCCTTGACGCAAAAGTGCGGGCCACCCGGGACGGCATTGTGGTCGACGGCCAGAAGATCCGGGTCCTGTCGGAGCGCGACCCCGGAAACCTGTCTTGGGGCGACCTGGGTGTGGAGGTGGTCGTCGAGTCAACAGGCTTCTTTACGGCTCGGGACAAGGCCGCGCTCCACCTGGCGGGCGGGGCAAAGAAGGTCATCATTTCGGCTCCATCGGGGGACTGCGACGCCACGTTCGTGGTCGGAGTAAACGATGACGACTACGACCCGGCGAAACACCACGTGGTCTCCAACGCCTCGTGCACCACCAACTGCTTCGTGCCCATGATCAAGGTTCTGGACGACGCCTTCGGGGTGGAGCAGGGCTTCATGACTACCACCCACGCTTACACCGGAGACCAGAGCCTCGTGGACGGACCCCACAGTGACCTGCGTCGGGCCCGCGGGGCGGCCGTGAACATCGTTCCGACGTCGACGGGAGCCGCCCGAGCCACCAGCCTGGTCATGCCCAAGATGAAGGGAAAGTTGGATGGCATCTCGCTGCGTGTCCCGATCCCCGACGGTTCGATTACCGACTTTGTGGGCACGCTGAGGAAAAATGCCACCGTCGAACAGGTCAACGCAGCGTTCGCCGCAGCGGCGAAGAGCGGCCCGCTGGCCAAGGTCCTCGACTACAGCGAGGAGCCGCTGGTCTCGGCCGACATCGTCGGCCGACCAGCCTCATGCACCTTTGATGCCGGCCTGACAATGGCCGTGGGCAAGATGGTGAAGGTCTGCGGCTGGTACGACAACGAGATGGGTTACTCAACGCGCCTCGTCGACCTGGTGAAGATCGTCGGCACCCGCCGCACGAAGAAGGCCCAGGCCGGCAGGCGGAGGTAGCGGACTCGCCCCGAGCGAAGATCGCCCATGGACCTTCCCCGACTAGAGGATCTCGGCGACCTGCAAGGACAGCGGGTGCTAGTCCGCTGCGACTTCAACGTTCCGATGGCTGATGGAGCCATCGTCGACGACCTACGGATTCGTGCAGCACTGCCGACCTTGCGGTACTTGGTCGACGCCGGGGCCCAGGTCACCGTCTGTTGTCACTTGGGACGCCCGAAAGGTGAACCGGACCCCGCCTACTCAATGGACCCGATCCGAAAGCGTCTGGCAGATCTGGCCCCCACAGTCGACCTGTTGGAGAACCTACGGTTTGACCCCGGAGAGGCCGCCGATGACCCATCGTTCACCGAACGTCTCATCGAGGGCCAAGACGCCTACGTGAACGACGCATTTGGGGCGTCACACCGGGCCCACGCCTCGGTAGTGGGACCACCCCGTCACCTCCCGTCAGCTGCCGGACGCCTCCTGGCCCGCGAGGTTGAGGTCCTCGGAGGACTTCGTACCACGGCCCGCCGACCCTTCGTTGGGATCATGGGCGGGGCCAAGGTAAGCGACAAACTCGGCGTGCTCGAGGCGCTTCTCGATGTGGTCGATGAGCTGATCGTGGGCGGCGGGATGTGCTTCACCTTTCTGGCCGCCCGGGGAGCGACCGTGGGCTCGTCGCTCCTGGAGGAGGACATGGTCGACACCTGTGCCCGCCTCCTGGACTCCGGCGCCCCGATCCGCCTTCCGCTGGACATCACGGCCCTCGGACCGGGGGGCCGTGTCGGTGACCCGTCCGCCGGTGGAGAGGTACGACAGGTCGGAACATCGATTCCGGACGGATGGATGGGTCTGGACATTGGTCCCGGATCGGCCGTCGAGTTCTGTGATCTGATCGCCGAGGCCCGGACCGTTCTGTGGAATGGTCCGATGGGGGTGTTTGAGGATGAGCGGTTCGCTGCCGGGACGAGGACGGTGGCCGAGGCGGTGGCTGACTGCCGGGGCTTCACCGTGGTCGGTGGCGGTGACAGCGCGGCGGCGACCCGCCTCTTTGGGCTGGACGGACGCATGGACCACGTGTCGACCGGTGGCGGCGCGGCGCTGGAATTGATCGAACGGGGCGACCTGCCGGGGCTGGCGGCCCTGCGCGGGGAGCGGTAGCGAGACAGGGGAGTAGCCATGACCAGTCGCAAGCCGCTGATCAGCGGGAACTGGAAGATGCACCACAACCACTTCGAGGCCATCCAGATGGTCCAGAAGTTGTCGTATCTACTGTCGGCTAACGACTACGACGCGGTCGACGTGTCGATCCATCCACCGTTCACCGACCTGCGGTCGATCCAAACGGTGCTGGAGTCAGACGAGATCCCAGTGGCCCTCGGTGCCCAACACTGCCACTGGGAGGAGAAAGGGGCATTTACCGGCGAGGTGTCACCGGCCATGCTCGCCAAGCTGAACGTGTCCCTGGTGGTCGTCGGCCACTCGGAACGCCGAGAACTGTTCGGCGAGACGGACGACGATGTGAAACGCAAGGTTGAGGCGATCCTTGCTGCCGGGATGACGCCCATCATGTGCTGCGGCGAGACCCTCGAGGAACGGGAGGCCGGACAGGCGAAGGCCAAGGTTGAGCATCAGGTGCTAGCTGGCCTGGCCGGGCTGAAGGCCCCGCAAGTGGCGGACCTTGTGGTGGCCTATGAGCCCATCTGGGCCATCGGGACCGGCCAGACGGCCACCCCCGAGGATGCTCAGGAGATGTGCGGGACCATCCGGAGCGTGGTGCGCTCCAGGTGGGGGGCTGAGGCGGCTGACAGCATCCGTATCCAGTACGGCGGTTCGGTCAAACCGGTCAATGCTCCTGACCTGATGCGGCAATCCGACATCGACGGCGCACTGGTTGGAGGGGCTTCGCTGGATGCTGACGAGTTCGCCCGGATCATCGCCTACCGACTGGTCGGGTGACCGTCCGGCCACCGATAGCCTTCAGCCCACCATGTTCGTAATCGTTGCCATCGTTCAGGCTCTCTCGGGGCTCGGCCTGATCTTTCTCGTGCTGCTTCACAGCGGGAAGGGAGGCGGCTTGTCCGACATGTTCGGCGGGGGTATCGGCGCCCAGACCGCCGGTTCGACTGTGGTGGAACAGAATCTGGACCGGATAACCGTGCTAACGGCCCTGGTCTTTGCCTTCACCACAATCACCCTGGGCCTCCTCTTCTAGCAGCCGTCAGGCCCTGTTGGCCCTGCGGGGCACGGTAGAGCGACCGGTAGATTGGCCGCCGTTCCGGATAAGTCCGGAAGCCACGTCGGAGTGGCGGAATTGGCAGACGCGCCAGCTTGAGGGGCTGGTGCCCGCAAGGGCGTGGGGGTTCAAGTCCCCCCTCCGACACGACTAGAACCGCTATTTCATAGGGTTCGCTGCTCGTTTACGGGCAGCGGAGTTTCATTGTGTCTGCCGGTCTAGAACGCCTTGCCGTAGTCGACCGTGTACCAACGCTCCGGCGTGAGCCGATAGAGCTTGCTGCTGCCTTCGCTGTCGGCGTTGGCCGCGAGGTACATGTCGCCGAACTCCGGGCCGAGGTAGCGGTACGCCATGTGCTTCGACGCCTCGGGCGTGCTGTCTTCGACCTCCCGAAGGGTGCCGGTGACGGTGACGTACTTGTAGGGCGGCGTCTCGGTCTGGGCACACAGCGAGAACTGGCCGGTCGCCTCGAGACCCTTGCCCTTGATCGACTCGGGGCTGGTCAGCAGCCACACATCGCCGCCGGGTTCGTAGTCGTACCAAATCGGCACGGCGAGCGGGATGTCGCCGTGGTTGACGCCGAGCACACCCACGTGCAGGTCGGCGAGGAACACCTCACGTTCTTCCTTGGTCATCTTCATAGACATGGACGCCAGTCTGGCCGAACCAATCCCTCTAGGGAGCCACGGGGGTGACACACCCTGACGTCACACCCGCCTGGAACAATGGGGAGATGACACCAGAGAACGTGGTCGGGGGCGTTCAAGTCCCCCGCCCTTTACGCAGAGTGGCCGCCCCATGCTGTCCGCTGTGTAGCATGGT
>JAKURV010000021.1 GCA_022452035.1 Acidimicrobiales bacterium
AGGTCGTGGCGACAGCGACGGACGACCCGGTCCTACGACTTGCCGTGTTGGCCCGGTCGGCTGGAGGGATGGCGTCACGCCTCGTCGACCTGCGATTGTCCGGAACAGATGTCAGACGGATTGCCGTCCTGGTGGATGGTGCAGACCGGATCGTCGAGGGTTCGACAGACGGGCCGTGGTCCGACGAACAGGTCCGCCGCCTGGCCGTCGCCGTAGGACCGTCCCTAGACCCGGTGCTGGACTTCGTTGATCTGATCGGCGTGGAGACCGGTGACCTAGTGGCGGTAGTGGAGCGGCTCGTGTCGGTCGGGGAGTTCGACGATCTGGGCCCGGCGCTAGACGGGGATGCCGTCATGGTTCTGCTCGACCTGTCGGCCGGGCCGGAGGTCGGTGAAGCTCTGTCCTGGCTGGTCGACCTGCGGCTCAGAGAGGGCCGTGTGGCCCCCGACGAGGCTGCAACCCGGCTGGCCGACTGGTGGTCGACCCGGGCTGCCGGCTGATCGTTCCGCCTGGCCCTCCGGTTGGCCCCGTTCTTTTGATCTAGGGTTTGCTCGTGGCGAGTCGGCGAACTGGCGAGGCGGTACAGGCCCACGAAGGGCTCCTGCCCGTTCGTCGCCCGGCCGACGTCGACTACCGCTTGGCCCGCCAGACCACGCTCGACGGCTGGAGTCGGGGAAACGTGGGCCTAGATGTTCTATGCGATGCCCAACCGATGCTGCGGCGGAATGCCGTGGAGTGCGGAACCCCTACGTCGGAGACATGCCCGGTTTGTGAGGATCACGAGGTGGCCCACGTGACCTACGTGTTCGGTCCCCGCCTTCCGGCCCACGGCCGGTGCATCTCGACACCCGGGGAATTGGCGCGCCTCGATGCCCGACAGGCCAACCTGACCGGATACGTGGTTGAGGTGTGCCCGTCTTGTGGGTGGAACCACCTGGTCCGGATCACCTCTCTGGGCCGGGGCTGACTGCCGACCGATCCTCCCGAGATTCGGTGTCACACCCGGCGGCCATGCTCAGGGGGTGGACACGGGTCGGACCTCAGAACGGACGGCGGTAGCCTCTGGTTGCTTCCACGTAGGCCGGTACACCGGTCGAATCGAGAAGCGTGACAACCCATTCCCCCTGCCCCACTGCGGGGCCCCGGGCGCGCCAAGGGGCGACGCCCGAGTCCAGAGGAGGTGAGTGCCTGCCATGCGGGCCTACGAGATCATGATCATCTTGGACGGCGACCTCGACGAGGAAGCCGTTGCGGCCAGCCTGTCGAAGGTGACCGCCAACATCGAATCTGAAGGCGGCCGCATCGCGTCTGTGCTGGATTCCGAGCCCTGGGGCCGACGACGGTTCGCCTACCGGATCAACCACAAGTGGGAGGGCGTCTACGTCGTCCTCGCCGTGGTGACCGATGCGGGCAACCTGGACTCCACCGACCGCATCCTTCGACTAGCGGACCGTAGTGAGGTAGTTCGCCACAAGATCATGCGCCTGCCCGAGGCCGAGGCAACCCGTCGCGGCCTGCTCGGCGAAGCGTCACCGGCCGAGGCCGGTTAAGGAACGGAGAGAAACATGGCATTTGATAACAACGTGGTCATCGTCGGGAACGTCACCCGCGACCCCGAACTTCGCTTCATCCCGAGCGGCACCCCAGTGACAAGTTTTGGTCTTGCCTGGAACCAGCGAAGTAGTCAGGGTGGTGAAGAAAAGGCCCACTATTTCGACGTCACTTGTTGGCGTGAACTTGCTGAAAACGTGGCTGAGTCGATCAGCAGGGGTAGTCGTGTTGTTGTATATGGCCGACTCGACTACCGCTCCTGGGAGAACGAGAACGGCGAAAAACGCTCAGCTGTGCAGATAGTGGCCGATGAGGTTGCTCCGAGCATCCGTTGGGCCACCGCCGAGGTAACCAAGATCGATCGTCGCTCTGACAATGAAAGCGGTGCCGGCAGTTCTTCAGGACAAGGCGGCCAACCCACAGCCGGAGCGGGTGAACCGTTTCCGGACGAGGAGCCCTTCTAATGGCCCGCCGCATGCCTCCCCGCCGTAACAAGAGCCGGGACGGCGCCCGTCGGGGCAAGAAGAAGGTCAGTCCGCTGACCATCGCCAAAGTCGACTTCGTCGACTACAAGGACACCGACATGCTCCGCAAGTTCGTCTCCGAGCGGTCCAAGCTGAAGACCCGCCAGAACACCGGCAACAACGAGAAGCAGCAGCGTGAGGTGGCCCGGGCGGTCAAAAACGCCCGGGAAATGGCCCTAATTCCTTACACAAACCGGGTTACCACGCAGCGCCGCGAGCGGCGGTCCGACGACCGGAGCGCCCGCGCTGATGGCCCGCCGCCCCGTCCGACCGCACCGCCTCCGGGTTCAGGTGACGAGGCCACCACCGAGGAGTTGGAGGCCGCCGAGTCAGTTGAGTCGGTCGAGGTCGTGGAGACGATTGAGGCCGAGGTGACAGATGAGCTGGTCGAGTCACTTGAGGCCGAGGTGACAGATGAGCCGGCCGAGTCACTTGAGGCCGAGATGACAGATGAGCCGGCCGAGCCACTTGAAGCAGTGGATGAGGAAGATGAGGAAGGAGCGGGGTCGTGAAGGTCCTCCTCCGTATAGACGTGGACGGTCTTGGTCGTACCGGAGACATTGTCGACGTGGCCCGGGGTTACGCCCGGAACTATCTAGTTCCCCGCGGGCTGGCTATCGAGGCCCTTGAGGGTGTGGCGGCCCAAGCCGAGGCCATGCAGCGCAAGCGCGCGTTGAAGGCAGCGGTTGACCGAAGCGATGCCGAGTTGGCGGCCGCCCAGATCTCCGGCGTGGTGCTCCAGGTGACGGCCAAGGCCTCCGACGAGGGCCGACTGTTCGGCTCGGTTGGTGTGGCCGAGGTGACCGAAGCCCTGGCCTCCCAGGTTGGCCTGGTGGTCGACCGTCGACAGGTGGTCGGTGAGACAGCCAAGGACATCGGCTCGCACGAATTCATTATCGAACTCCATGCCGAGGTCTCCGTGCCGGTGACCGTCGAGGTACAGGCCGAGGCCTGACCCCCGTCGTGTCGTGGATCGTCCGCAGGTCCGATCTCCGGACCGGACGGCTGGCAATCCACAGGATGGGTCGCGATATCCCCGGTCGGAGCGGCGTGTTGGGGACCAGTAGCCGGAGTTTTCCCTCTAGCACCCCACAGGGCAGTCCGTGCATCCTTGGACTCATGGGTGGATGGGAGACCGGGGGGCCGACATGAGCGGGTCGCTCGATGACGATGGCGTGGACCAGACGAGCGAACCACCCGGTCCGGCGGACATGGCCCTTCCCGACCTCCCGCCTCTCCCCGCCGATGTCCCGCTTCCCGAAGAACCACCGGACGACGATCACCACGATTCGCGAGCGTGGTCGGCTGACCGGGGTTCCCGCTCGGCCAACCGTTCGTCGGGTGCACGGGTCCCTCCGCACAACCTCGACGCCGAGGCCTCGCTCCTCGGCGCCATGTTGTTGTCGCGCGACGCCATTGCCGACGCGTTGGAGGTCGTCAACGCCGAGCACTTCTACAAGCCCTCGCACGGTCACGTGTTCGAGGCGATCTGTGGCCTGTACGCCTCGGGAGAGCCGGCTGATCCGGTCACCGTGGCTGAGGCCCTGACCCGGTCCGGACTGCTGGACCAGATAGGCGGACCGGGCCTGCTGTTGGAACTCCAGGCGTCGACTCCCGCCACCTCCAGCGCCCCCAAGTACGCCCGGATCATCCAGGAACACGCCACTCTGCGGGGCCTCATCGGTGCGGCCAACGAGATCGCTGAGATCGGCTACGGCCGACCCGACGACGTGGTCAAGGCCGTGGACGAGGCCGAGAGCCTGGTGTTCCAGGTGGGTCAGGGACGGGTGACCGACTCCATGGCCCAGATCCGGAACCTCATTGATGCCAACCTGGATCGCCTCGAAGAGTTGATGGAACGGGGAGACCACATCACTGGCACACCCACCGGCTACGAGGACCTAGACATGCTGTTGTCCGGCCTCCAGGACGAGTCGCTCATCATCGTCGGATCCCGGCCAGCCATGGGAAAGACCTCCTTCGGCCTCGGCTTGGCCACCCACATAGGGATCCGGTGCGAGCTACCGACCGTGGTGTTCTCGCTGGAGATGAGCCAGATGGAGCTAACCCAACGGATCCTCTGCTCCGAGGCCCGGGTGGACGCCACCAACATCCGCAACGGACAGTTGAACTCCGACGACTGGTCGCGCATCAACCGTGGGGTCGGCAAGCTGAGCGAGGCCCATATCTGGATCGACGACAACCCGAATACCTCGGTCATGGAGATCCGGGCCAAGGCCCGACGTCTCAAGAGCCGGGTCGGCAAGCTGGGGGTGGTTGTCGTGGACTACATCCAGCTCATGACCGGCCGTTCTACCGCGGAGAGCCGACAAGTCGAGGTCTCCGAGATCAGCCGTGGCCTCAAGATTCTGGCCCGTGAGCTGGGTTGCCCGGTGGTCGGCCTGTCACAGCTCTCCCGGGGCCTAGAGACGCGACAAGACAAGCGTCCGATGTTGGCCGACCTCCGGGAATCGGGGTCCATTGAGCAGGACGCCGACGTGGTGATTTTCCTATACCGCGACGAGGTCTACAACGCGGACTCCGTTGACCTGGGTACGGCCGAGGTCATTGTGGCCAAGCACCGTAACGGGCCGACGGGCACCGTAAAGCTGGCCTGGCTACCCCGCTACACCCGCTTCTCCAACATGTCGCGGGCTAGCTAAGGACCGATCGGTGTTCTTGGGCGAAGACATCCTGGGCTGGCTGCTGCTGGCTCTTGGAGGGGCCATGGCCGTGGGCAATGCCGCGGCTCTTGTCCGACCACCACGACAACGAGACGACGGAGACCTAGTCCGTCCTCCAGTGTGGCGGAGCGTGCTCTACATCGTCCTGGGCACCGTTGCCGCGCTCTGGGCCATAGCCAGCCTGAGCGGCTGATCCTTGTCGTGGCCCCCGGGGGACTACCGTCCGGCGGGGAGGTGGCGTCGATGCCTGAAGCGGTGACGACCGAGTTGCAAGCCGGCCTTGTGGATGCCTGCGGGGAGTCCCCGGGTTTCATCTGTGAGTGGATCTGGGACACAACGGATAACGAGGCTCTAGCCGGGCTCGTGGACTGGTTGATCGAGCGTCCACTCAAGGTGGCGGTCATCCTGGTCGGCGCCCTGGTCGTGAACCGCCTAGTGAAGCGGGCCATCGACCGAATGGTCAGCCGCCTCGTGGAATCAAGGACCCGGGAGGAAGGCGAAGCTGAAGCCGAGTCATCAGCCCGACTGGCCCGGCTAGGGCGCCGGGCCCGGGGCAGACTCCAGAAGATTCACGACCAGGCCGAGCGCTCGCGACAGCGGGCAGTGACCCTGGGAGTGGTGCTTCGCGGCCTGGCGGGAGTTGCCGTCTACGCCCTGGCCCTCATGGTGGCCCTCGGAGAGTTAGGGCTAGACCTCGGTCCGCTGATTGCCGGTGCGGGCATCGTCGGCCTAGCCATCGGTTTCGGCGCCCAGTCGCTGGTGTCCGACTTCATCGCCGGGATCTTCATAATCATCGAAGACCAGTACGGGGTGGGCGACATCGTGGACGTGGGAGCCGCTTCGGGCACGGTCGAGAAGGTGACCCTGAGGACCACGATCCTGCGAGACATCGACGGAGCGTTGTGGGTGGTCCCCAACGGTGAAATCCGCCGGGTGGGCAACTCCTCGCAACTTTGGGCCCGCACGGTGCTCGACGTGGACGTCGCTTACGACACGGACATCGACCTGGCGGCCAGCGTCATCAAGGAGGTGGCCGACAGCGTCTGGCAGGAGGAGGTGGAGTCAGCCACCATTATCGAGGAACCCGAGATCTGGGGCGTGCAGAGCTTCGGCGCCGACGCCATCTCCATCCGCCTAGCCGTCAAGACGGAACCCAATGAGCAGTGGGCCACGGGACGCCTCATTCGGGCCCGCCTCAAGAAGGCCTTCGACGCCAACGGTATCGAGATCCCGTTCCCCCAGCGGACGGTGTGGATCAACCAGGTCTCGGAGCGCACCACGGTGGTTCCCGAGACCGAGGTTCGCGACGATCTTCTGGAGCGTCGATCTGGCAGCGATGGCGACGAGTAGTCGCTGGCTGGGCTTTCGGTCCGGTTAGCCGTCGGAGCGGTCGATAGCCCGGTCGTCGGTGCCTAGGTAACTGGCCACCACCCGGGGGTCATTTCGAACCTCGTCCGGGGATCCCTCGGCGATGATCTGCCCGGTCTCTAGGCAGTACACCCGGTCGGATAGGGCCATGATCATCGGCATGTCGTGTTCAATTACGACCATAGTGGCGCCTAGTTCCTGCTGGATCTGCTTAAGCAGCGGTCCGAAGGCCTCGGTTTCTCGCTGGGCGATGCCGGCCGTGGGCTCGTCGAGGCACAGCACCCGGGCGTCAAGGGCCAACAGGCCGGCCAGCTCGACGATCCGGCGGGTTCCGGTCGACAGCTCGGCCACGAAGGCGTTGGCGTAGCGGCCCAGACCCAGGAAGTCGATCAGGTCGGAGGCGTCGGATGCCTTGGCCCGCTCAGCTCGGATCGACGACGGGAGGAAGAACGCTGCCGGGATCAGCCTTGTCCTCTCTCGGGCTTCTAGGGCCACCTGGACCGTTTCGTTCACGGTCAGTTCGGGGAACAGGCGGGCTGCCTGGAAGGTTCGACCCAACCCCAGGCGGGCTCGGTTAGCTGCCGATAACCCGGAGGCGTCGCGGCCGAGGATCTCGATGGTCCCCGTAGACGGGACGAAACCACCGATGGCGTTCATGAGTGTCGACTTGCCGGCGCCGTTGGTGCCGATGAGGCCGACCACCTCCCCCGGGTGGGCCACGAGCGACACGCCGTCGACCGCCCGGAGCCCCCCGAAGGCCACGGCCACATCGTCCACGACCAGCGCGGGCCCGTCGATCTTCCGACGGTCCCGTCCACCACCCAGGGCCACGGCCGGTGGTGTCGTCGTGGAAGTTGGTGTCGTATCGGGCAGGCGCGACTCGGCCCACCGCAGTACGGCGTCCCGGGCTGAGTAGGCGACCTGGATCAGTCCACCGGGGAAGTAGAGAAGCAGGATCAGCAGGCCGATGCTGGAGGTGAACAGGGGTACGAGTTCGTTATCGGGCCAGAAAGCGGGTAGTCCCACCACCCAGAGGGCACCCACCACTGGGCCCATGATTGTCCCGAGGCCGCCGATGACCACGATGGACACCAGGCGCAGCGAGTCGCCGATCTGGAACAGCCGCTCCGTGTAGGGGATGTTCTGTACCAGACCACCCAACAGGGCGCCACCAAGGCCGGCGATGCCACCGGCTATGGCGAAGGCCAAGAGCTTGGTACGGGTCGGGCCGACCGTGTAGGCGGCGGCCGTGGACTCGTTCTCGCGGATCCCGATGATCGTCCGTCCGATGCCGGTAGACCGGAGCCGGGAGACCGCCACCAAGAGCAGTACCAGGAACCCGAGGCACAGGTAGTAGTAGGTCCGTTGGCTGGCCAAGTCGATCGGCCCCAGACTGCCCCGGCGAAACGGGATGCTCTGCTTGAAGCCACCGTTGAACAACGGCCGGCGGAACAGGTACTGCTGAGTGGCCAGGGCGAAGGCGAACGTGGTGACAGCCAGCAGGAGTCCCCGGACCCGGAGGGCACCCAGGCCGATGAGGGCAGCCGAGGCAGCAGCGACGCCTGCCGCGGCCAGCATCGAGACCAGGTAGGGGAGGCGGGGAACGGTGATGGAGAAGAACTCCAGGTCGTCACCGATTCCGACCCCGAACTCCAAGCCCCGGTTGAACCCGGCAGCGATCAGGGCACCGATCCCGGCGAACGCCATCTGGCTGAGAGACAACTGTCCGGCCCAGCCGGTCACGATGGTCATCGAGACGGCGCAGATAGCGAAGGCCAGGATGCTGGCGTACAACAGGTGGCGTGAGGGGCGGTCCACGATGGCGGGGATTATCAGGGCGATGCCCAGCAGGACGGCTAGCGAAATCGTCGACAGGTGCCTCACCCACCAGAACTGTCGGAGGCGCTCGGGGATGGGTCGCCTCCGGGCCGAGAAGGAGAACGACGAGTCGACCTCCCGGCTCCCCCGGCTCTGGAAGGCAACGGCCACGGCAACCACGACGAACAACACGAAGTCGATCAGGCCGCCCTGGTTAAAGAACACGAACTGCACGTGGGCCTGGACCACACCAATGAGGATTCCGGCACCGAGGGCCCGGGGGAAGGAGACCATGCCGGCGATGACCGCGGCGGCCAGAGCTCGGGCCATGGTGCTGGGCCCGAGGTTCTGAAGGCCACCGACGCTTCCCCGGTTCCCGGACAGCAGGAGCAGGGAGATGGTGGCCAGGAGTCCGGCCACCGTCCAGACAAACAGTTGGACCATCTTCGGGTCGATTCCCGACATGCGGGCCAGGTCGGCGTTGCTGGCCGAGGCCTGCACCGTCTGGCCGAACACCGTGCGGTTCAGGAACCAGGACAAGCCCAGGGCCAGGAGGGGGACGACGACCAGAATGGTCGCCTTCGGCCCGGTGACCCGGACGCCGAGGACGTCGTCCCAGGTGAAGTTCACCGGAATGGGAAAGCGCTGGCTGCGGTCCCGCACGAGGTCGGGATACGAGGCGAGAATGGCCTGCATGAGCTGGGCGATGCCGATGGTGGCGACCAGCACAATGACCCGGGGGGCCTCGAACAGCCGGCGGATGACGGCCCGTTCGACCGTTGCCCCGACGGTGATACCGACCAGCAGGCTGATGGGCAGGGCAGCCCAGTAGGGGAAGCCGTAGTTAAAGGTCAAGAGGGTCATCAAGCCGGTGGCTGGGAGGCCCATATTGCCTACGGCCAGGTTGATGACCCGGGTGGACCGATAGACGAGAACCACGCCGAGGGCCAGCAGCCCGAAGACCATCCCGTTGACGATGCCGTCGAACCACAGTTGGCGGGTGGTCCAGACAGCCACTACGGCCATCTCACCTCCGACAATGGCCCCCACCTCAGCCACCCTCCCGGCCCAGGAACACGGCCCGGGCCAGGTCGTCCCGTTCGAGTAGCTCCCGAGCTGGGCCCTCGAACCGGATCTGTCCCTTTTCCAGGAAAATGGCCCGGTCGGCGACCGACAGGGCCACGTTCAGGGACTGCTCCACCAGGATGATGGTCTGGCCGCGCTCTTGGAGCCTTTCGACCAGGGCCAGGAGATCCTGGACCACCGTGGGAGCCAAGCCCAGTGAGAGCTCGTCGATTAGCAGGATCTCGGGGTCGTGGAGCAGGACCCGGGCCAGGGCCAACATCTGCTGCTGCCCTCCGGACATGGATCCAGCCCGCTGGCCCTGCCGGTCCGCCAGGTCGGGGAAGAGGTCCAGGACCTCGACAATCCGGCGCTCCACGTCCTCCCGGTCGCCACGGTGGATATAGCCGCCCATCACCAGGTTCTGGCGGACCGTCATGTCCGGGAAGACGCCGTTACCCCCGGGGAGTTGCTGGATGCCGAGGCGGGACCGGAGTTGCGGCGAGGTGTAGGTGACGGTGCGTCCGTTGAGCCGGACGACGCCCCGCCGGGGCATACCGAGGCCACTAACCACTCGCAAGATGGTGGACTTACCGGCCCCGTTGGTGCCCAGGAGAGCCAACGTCTCGCCCCGGCGCACCTCGAAGCCCACGTCGAACAGGACCTGGACCGGCCCGTAGGAGAAGTCCACGTTGTTGACTTGTAGGACAGGGATCTCGGAGGGGTCGGACGCCCGTTGCTGTTCGGCCTGCTCGTCGAGCAGTTCTTGGACGTTTAGCGATAGGTCATGGCGGACGTGGCGAGCGCCCCGGAACATGATCCAGCCACCGATGATCGAGGAAGGGACGGTCAGGACCAAAGTGGTGACCCGGGGTCCCCAACCGTCGGCGAACATGAACGAGATCAGTCCCCCACCCGTTCCCCCAACGAAGAAGATGTAGAGGGTAATGAGCGCCGTCCCGCTACCCCGAAGCCGATAGGGGACGATGGCCTGGATCAGCGGACCGACCATCGCGAAGGCCGTGCTGAGCATCACCTGGGTGGGTATGGACAGGGCGATGAATAGCGGCACGGTGGGCATGGCCCACTGGATGGGCTTGAAGATCGCAGACAGGCCGATCAGGGCACCGACCAGGTGGAGGGTGCGGGTGGGGTTTTCCCGCCACAGCCGGTCGAACTTCGGCCCGACGTATATGAGGGCCAGCACGGTGAACACGCCGGCCGTGGTGGCCCAGGCGCCGCGCTCGAAGGACTCCAGGCCGAACTCGTCCTCCAGCCACAGGTTCTCCAGCACCGGTGCGGTGAACAGGCCGAACCCCAGGGCGCTGAACCCGACGACCACCGTCTTCATGGTCCGGATCTGCATGAGGCGTGAGAACGCGGCGTCCATGGAAACGGGGAGCGGGTCGTCCTCGGTGAACGACTCTTTCAGGACGTCCTCCTTCTCCCAGCGCCCCCGCTGGGGCTCACGGAGAAAAAAGGCAGCCAAGGCGGCTACGGCCACCGGAATGCCGAGCAGGTAGTAGGCCCACCGCCATCCGTCGATCTCGCCCGGGCCATTAGCCAGCGCGGCGATGCCGCCCACCAGGATGGGGCTGAGGACGGCGAACAGGCGGCCCACTCCCTTGTCGAGGGCGCCGATCCGACCGCGGATACCGATGGGGTAGGTATCGGCGATGGTCGAAGAGTGGACGGGGATGGTGTTGGCCTTGGCGATGCCCACCCCGAACCGGGCCCAGAAGAAGGCGAAGGCGTTCACCGCCATGCCCGAGAGGGCCACCATGGCGGCGAACACGATGCTGGACCAGCCGATGATCGGGATCCGGCGCATCCGATCGGCAGCCCAACCCATGGGGATGGCCCCCAGGACCACGAAGGCACCGGAGGCGCTGGCGATGAAAGTGATCGTGCCGTCGCTGACCCCGAAGGTGTCACGGATGTCGGGGGCCAAGACGGAGATGGCGGCCGTCTGGAGCTCATCGAGGGAGTTCAGGACCATCAGGACCAAGAACGTGGCCGCACCACCCCCCATGGCCAGGCCCTTGCGGAGAGAGATTCCCTCGCTCTTCACCCCAGGGAGAAGGTCGTCGGGGAACAGCACCTGGTCGGCCTGTCCCTCGGCGTGTCGGGCCGCCTCCTCGGCCAGCACGGTGGTAGCCAGAGACGCCGCGCTGTCTGCTCGGCCGCCGTCGCCCCGATCGGCGCGGTCGCCGGTCGAGACGTCGTTCAGGTCGTCGCTCAGGTCGTCGTCCATCGGCTGGTTCTTTCACCCCCACTCAACCGCGGAGAACATCTTTCCACGGTGTATTGCGGTCGTGTCCCGGTTCTCGGGGAAGGCCCAGCGAGCGTTCGGCCAGATTGTTCTTCTGCACCTCGGTGGTTCCGCCGCCGATCGAGATGCTGAACCGGTTAATAACCTCGGCTTGGATCCAGGTACTGGTCCGGTCGGTGTCGACCATGCCCGCAGGTCCGGCCAACTCGGCGGCCAGGTCACCGGTCAAGACCTTGGTGACGGCTGCCATGACTTTGGTCAGTCCCGGGTCGAAGGGCGGTTCGCGCCCGTCGCGGACGGCGGCCTGGATGCGCTGCCCCATGAGTCCCTGGAGGCGTTCCCGGGTGATAACAGTGGCCAGGCGTTGGCGGATTCGGGGATCGTCCAGGCCACCGTGTTGGGCAGCCAGGTCTCGCAGCCGGTCGGAAGCCGGGACACCGCCACCTCGACCGATAAAGGCGGCCTCATTGGCCAGCACGGTGCGGGCGGGTGCCCAGCCTCCATGAATCTCGCCGACCACCTGGTTTGCTGGGACGCGGACCCCGGTGAGGAAGACCTCGTTGAAGTGAGTTGACCCGTTGGCCTGCACGAGGGGACGAACCTCGACGCCGGGCGACGACATGTCAACGAGCAGGAACGTGATGCCACGGTGCTTGGGGGCATCGGGGTCGGTACGGGCCAGGAGGAAGCCCCAGTCTGCGAACTGGGCGCAGGAGTTCCAAACCTTCTGGCCGTCTACCACCCAGTGGTCGTCGTCTCGAACGGCACGGGTAGCCAGTCCGGCCAGGTCCGATCCAGCGCCCGGTTCGCTGAACAGCTGGCACCAGGCCACCTCACCGCTGATGAGAGAGGGGAGGAACCGAGAGGTGACGGCCTCGGTGGCGTGGACCTGGAGGGTGGGACCGAGCATTGCGATGGTGGAACCGATGAACCCAGTGTGGGAGCCGAAGCCAGCCGACTCCTCACGGAAGACGCGCTCGGCCCACGAAGGTCGTCCAGCGCCCCCGAATTCGCTGGGCCAGGTCAGGCCGGCCCATCCGTGTGCGGCCAGGGTGCGTTGCCAGTCCCGGCCACGCTCGAAGTAAGACCGGGCCTGCTGGTCGTCAGGGAACCCGGACACCTGCCATGGGTCGATGGCGGCCAGGGGCTCGGCATGTTCGGTTAGGAAGGCGCGTGCTTCAAGCCGGAAGGCCGCTTGGTCGGCCGGCTCGGTGACCGCCCGGTCAGAGGTGGCGGTGGAATCGCCGGGGAGGTCAGACACGGCCAATAACGCTAGTGGGATCCAGAATCTGACGGACCATCAGGAAACGGCTTTCCCTGTGGCCGCAACGATCTCCGGAGGTCAGGTGGGTCGTCAGGCCAGGGGGTCGGTGTCGTCGATCTGCTCGAAGACACGCTTGACCTTGCCCACCTCGGTCCGGGGCATCGACCCCTCGGGGACCATCTCAACGCCGGCTCGGATGCGGATCCGGTCAGCCAGTACCCGGGTGAGTCGCTCAGTAGCTTCAGGGATCCGGTTACCGGCCTCCGCTGTGGCCTCGGCCCGGACCCGGATTTCGGCCATGGTTCCCCGACGGTCAACGACGATGGCGTAGTTGGCACCAACGTCCGGATCGTCCATCAGGACGGTCTCGATCTCGCGGGGGTAAACGTTGATACCTCGGATCACCAGCATGTCGTCGGCCCGGCCGGTGAGGCGGGAGATCCGAGTCCAGTGCCGTCCGGGGACACCGGGCTGGTCCTCGGGGAGGATCCGTGTGATATCTCCGGTGCGGTAGCGGAGGACGGGCATGGCCTCCTTGGTCAGGGTGGTGAGGACCAGCTCGCCGTACTCGCCGTCGGGCACCGTCTCCCCGGTCTCCGGATCGACAATCTCGGGCAGGAAATGGTCGTCAAACACGTTCAGGGCGCCCAGGTCGTCGGGGGCTTCCATGGCCACCCCGGGGCCGATGACCTCGGACAAACCGTAGATGTCCAGGGCGGTGTAGCCCCCGCCCCATGCCTCGTTGATGCGGTCACGCATACCCTCGGACCACGGCTCGGCACCCAGAATTCCCACCTCGACCCGTAGACGGTCCAAGATTCCCCGTTCCCTAGCCCGCTCAGCCAGGACCAGCGAAAAAGACGGGGTGGCCGACATGATGCGACTGCCTAGGTCCTCCAGTAACTGGAGTTGCAGGGTGGTGTTCCCACCCGACACGGGCACCACGGTGCACCCCAGACGCTCGCCGCCGTAGTGGAGTCCCAGGCCACCGGTGAACAGGCCGTATCCGTAACCGTTGTGGAGGATGTCACCAGGTTGGGCACCAGCCAGCACGAGAGCCCGGGCATTGACCTCGGCCCACACGGCCAGGTCGTGGGGGGTGTACACGACGATGGTCGGCTTGCCGCTGGTCCCCGAACTGGCATGAAGACGCGTGGTGGCCTCCATCGGGGAGATAACCATGCCCAGCGGGTACCGCTCCCGAAGGTCCTGCTTGACCGTAAACGGAAGCCGGCCCAGGTCGTCCAACGAGGTGACAGACCCCGGGTCTATGTCGGCCAGGCGCTCTTCCCAGAAGGCGTTGCCGCTGCCAGCGAGCCGGACCACCAGATCGGACAGCAGTTGGCCCTGGAGGTCCTTCTTGGCGTCACCGGCCAGGCCGGCGGCGTCGAGCGGCTCACCGGTCTGCAGAGTGGGCATCGCCGGACCCTAGGACCCGTCGGCCTGGTGGCCAAAGAATCGAGCGGGCTCCGTCACCGGGAACCGGCCCGCACCACCGCACTAGCCACAATGAGGTCCCAGACGGCAAGGCCGACCGACTTGAACAAGGTGACCTCGTCATTGGACGAACGACCGGCCGTCCCGAGGCACAACTCGGCCAGATCGCCCCGAACCTCGTCGAAGGACCACCGACCCTCATTGGCCGCTGTGATCAGGTCGCCGGCTTCGTCGGCTGCCGCATGCCGGTCGTCGACAAAAACAGCGGACCGTCGGAGGAGGTCGGCATCGACCTCCCGGCGGGCCGTCGAGTAGGAGCCGACCAGGCCCACGTGGGTCCCGGGCCGGACGGCGTGGGTGGGGATCACCGGCGTGGCTGATGACGTGCAGCCGCACACCAGGTCGCACCCGGCGGCCTCGGTCGGGGACCCGGTCACCGCCTCGCGGCCCCCGACCTCGAGGCCGGCCACGAACCGGTCGGTCGAGTCCGCGGTCCGGCCTGACACCACGATCCGTTCCACGGTGGGTCGGACGGCCAGCATGGCGGCCACATGGCCCCTCGCCTGGACACCGGTGCCGAAGATCCCCAGCGTGGTGGCATCCGGTCGGGCTAGCAGGTCGGCAGCCAAAGCCGAGGCGGCCGGAGTCCGCAGGGTGGTCAGGGCCGAACCGTCCAGGGTGGCCGTCGGTACCCCGGTCTCCCGATCGCAGTACAGGTAGAAGCCATGGATCAGGGGCAGGTCGCGGTCCCGGTTCCCCGACACCACGCTCACCACCTTCACGCCGATCCCAGACGGGGAGACGGCTGGCATCAGGAGGAAGTCATCTCCCTCACCCAACGAGACCTGAGACCGGGGGTGTAATCCCCCTAGTTCCCTAGACCCCTCCCGCAGGGCCTCGATGCAGGTTGACAGGTCGACCACGGACCGAATGGCCTCAGCGTCGAAGTGGGGTAGGGGTCCGGGCATCTGGCCTCCGGTCAGCGAAACAGGAATCCCGATCCGAGCGGATCGTGGGGGTCGAGGTGGAAGGTGCTGGTGGCGTGACGGTAAGCCGACCCCTCGATGGTGGTCGTCACGGTGTCACCGGTCGTGGCCACCACGCGGCCCGTGAACTCCCCGCCGGCCACCCCCCGGTTCTGGAACGCCTGGCCGACGTTGACCATCCCGAGGTGGTGGAGGAGGGCCAGGCGGGCCGAGGTCCCAGATCCGCACGGCGACCGGTCAACCTGGCCGTCGGCAAAGACGGTCACGTTCCGCTGGTGGAGGGGATCCCCGCCCAGCGTCTCGTGGAGGATGGAGCCATAAAGCCCGGAAAGACGGTCATCGTCGGGGTGGTAGCACGAGGGGTGGTCGCCGAGCACCGCACGTACCTCCCGGTCCAGGGCGATCAGGTTGTCGACCTGGTCGGCGGTGGCCGTGACGTTCAGGTCGTCGATAGCCACCGAGGCGTAGAAGGCGCCCCCGAACGACACGTGAGCCGTGACCAGGCCGAACGACGTCTGAACCTCCAGGTCGGTGGCCGAGACGTAAGACGGGACGTTGGTGAACCGGACGGAGGCGACGCAACCGTCCACCAACCGGGCGACCGTTGGTAGGCGGCCCGACGGGACGTCGATCACCACCGGAACCTCGCCGTTGACCGGAGCGGCGATCCGACCGGTGTCGACGGCCCACGTGGCCAGGGCGATGGTGCCGTGTCCGCAGGCCGTCGAGAAGCCGTCCTTATGGAAGAACACCACGCCGATGTTGCCGGCGTCGTCGTCCGGGGGGACGACCATCCCGCCGTACATGCCGGCGTGGCCCCGGGGTTCGTGGACCAGGTACCTGCGGTGGTCGTCTAGGTGGTTCATGGCCCAGGACCGCCGGTCCAGCACGGTAGATCCCCCCATGGGCCCGAGGTCGACGATTCGGAAGGGCTCTCCGGCCGTGTGGTAGTCGTCGGCCCGGATGCCGTCCAGGGAGTCCCGGGTCATGACACCGAACCGTACTGCGGCCTTCAGGTGTCGGCCGGATCGACGCCCGCCCGGCTACCAGGTAGCCGTGGGGTCGAGGGCGAACACCTCGCGCATCCGTTCCAGAAGCGGGGCGAAGGCAGGGCTGCGGTCTTGGCGCCCGTTCGGGGGAGAGGGGGCGGTGCACGACGGGTCGACCCCGAAGCGGTCCCGGACCCGTCCGGTCCAGGTGGGCAGGCAGGTGTCGAAGGGGGCGGCCGCTACACCGGCCGCGACGGCCTCACCCTCGCCGGGTACCGGGTCGAACAAGCTGATGGCGACGGGCAGGAGGTCATCCAGCGCGGCGAGGAGCCGTTCGCGGCTGTCGGATCCGACCAGCAGAACGTCGAGCAGGCCGTCGGCGTGGCGTCGGTGGAACCACTCCTCGGAGGCCGCCCGGACAGCCGCTTCGGCCAACGGGGCCAGGGTGGACTCGGACACCAGATCCCATCGGAGTTCCTCGGCGGCGTCGTAGAGCCAGTGCCGGACCAGGGCATGGCCCCAGTCCTCGGACGGCTCCTCCACCAGTCGGCAGCTACGCCAGTCAGCGGGGTCACGGTGGAAGGCCAACTCGTCGATGGCCGGGTCCCCGACGCCTGTCGGGTCGCCGTCTCCGGCCACGATGGCGTACAGGGATGCCGCATGCCCCAACTCGTCCTGGCTGATGGAGCAGAAGGCCAGGTCCTCCTCAAGAAATGGGGCCACGCCAATCCACTCGGCGTGCTGCTGGCCCATCAGGTGCTCGTCGTCGGCGAAGGCCAGGAGGAACTCCCGGACGCCGTCGGTCAGCCCGGAAGCGGTCACCGGTCATCCTCCTTGCGAAGTTGTCGGCGGCGGACTGCGATGCGCTCGCCATCATTGTGCCGGTGGGGCTTGTCAGCGTTGGGGGCCACGAAGTCCGCGTCACCGATGATCAGGTCCTTGCGGTCCACCAGCCACAGCCGGTCGCCTTCGGCTCGCCGGAGGTAGCTCTCCCGGGCCAGGACCAGGGCCATCTCGGGGTCGGGCGCGTCGAGCGAGCCGGCGTGCCGGTACTCGTCCCGCCCGTCCTTCTTCAGGAACACCTCGTAGCGCTTCATGCCCGGCCTACAGACGACGACCGCATGACCTCGACGACCTCGGAACACGCCGGACAGGAGTGCACGGCTCGGCAACGGCTGGGGCCGAACAGCGAGGTTTCGGTCGTTGGGGCGTCACAGCGGGGGCAGGACACTGGTTCGACACCGATCCGGACAGCCACTGTGAACTCCTGGGCCATGGCCTGCCGGGCCTCGTCGCTTACCCGGTCGACGGTCCACGCCGGGGCACCCAGCCACCGAACGTCGCACGATGAGACGCCGTCGACCGACCCGACGACGGCCCGGACGTCATTGGCGATCATGGACAGCGCCGGGCAGCCGGAGAAGGTGGGGATGAGACCGACGACCACGTGTCCGTCCAGTGTGACGTCCAGCGTCTCCAGCAGGCCGAGATCCACGACGGAGATACCCGGGTATTCCGGATCGTCGACGCTGGCGATGGCGGCCCGCACCCGCTCGACGGTCGTCATACCGCTGCCCCCGCTGGTCCCGGAGCGCGTTCTGGAGCGTGGTCCATGGCCTGGCGTACCCAACCGGTGTCGACCCAGTTGGCGGCGGCATCGGCAATACGACGGGCCGAGTCCGGTCCGCCCATAGCCAGGGTGCGTCGCAGCGGCTCCCAGTCGATGGGCCCGGAGGTCCAGGTGCCGGCCTCCGGGTCATGGACGAGGTCAGGGTCGGGGACGGTAAATCCGTAGGAGATCAGG
Organism: Acidimicrobiales bacterium; assembly: GCA_022452035.1. Lineage (NCBI taxonomy): Bacteria > Bacillati > Actinomycetota > Acidimicrobiia > Acidimicrobiales > Acidimicrobiales bacterium. The sequence continues at coordinate 17,760 of JAKURV010000021.1, forward strand.
AGCGGCGCGAACTTCTGGACCCACCGGGCCCGTAGGACCTCGTTGCGTTCCGACTTGATGTGCCATCGCAGCAGCACGTCGTCGGGCTGTGAGTCGGGTCCGAAAAGTTGGAGGGCCGGCCACCACCAGTCGTCCAACGAGGCCTGGAACAGGGCCCGCTGGATCTTGGTTCCCTCGGCGATCAGGAGCATCCGCTCCTCGCCCATCCGCATGTGGAACCCCTCCTCGGTGATGATTCGCTTCAGGATTCGGCGGTACGGGCCATAGGAGCAGTTCTTGAACACGGCCTGCTGGGTAGCCAGGGCGGCCGCGTCGACCAGGAACGAGATGGCCACCTGGTCGCCCCAAGTTTTGGCCCGGTAGTGGAAGACGTTGTGGAACCTGGACCTACCAGCGAAAAGGTCTTCCAGCATCTTTCGTCGGTGTTTGATCCCCATGTCGGCGGCCACCATGTACAAGAGGTGACCATGGCCGATCTCGTCCTGGGTTTTGGCCAGCACAGCCATCTTGTGCCGGAGGCCGGGAGTCTTTGGAATCCAGTCCCGCTCGGTCAGCCCGCCCATCAGTTCGCTGTTGGCGTGCATCTCGATGAAGGCGAAGACGGCCTGCCGGTAGGCGTCGGGCATGTCGTCGTCGACCTCCACAATCCCTCCGTCATCCAGGAAGGCCTCGAAGGCCACCATGGAGGCCCAAGACCGTCCCATCAGGCCATCTCCTCGTCCGGGGCACCGTTCACGCCGGGCCGGTTGGCAACCATGGTCAGGACGTCGTAGGCGGCGACCACCTCGTCGTCCTGGTTGGAGACCTGGGCGTCCCACACCACCTCGCCGTAGCCGGCCCCGGCCCGCAGGGTCTTTTGCTTCGCGGTTAGCCAAACGGTCAGCGTGTCACCGGGGTAGGTGGGCTTGGCGAACCGGCAGCGGTCTACCCCGTAGTTAGCCAGGACCGGTCCCGGATCGGGCCATACGAAGAGGCCGGCGGCCAGGGAGAGCACCAGGTAGCCGTGGGCCACCCGGCCGCCGAAGATGGGGCTGGCCGCCGCGGCCTCCTCGTCCATGTGGGCGTAGAAGTGGTCACCGGTGGATTCGGCGAAGTCCTCGATATCGGCCAGGGTGACGGTGTGTGACCCGGTGCGGACGGCCGTGCCGACTTCCAAGTCGTCGAAGTGGAGCTTGAACGGGTGACCCCGGTCGACGTGGCGAGTGGCGCCGGGCATCCACTGGCCGGTGACCGCGGTGAGTACGTCAGGAGAGCCCTGTACGGCCGTGGTCTGGAGGTGGTGAAGGACGCCACGAAGGCCACCCATCTCTTCGCCGCCACCGGCCCGTCCGGGCCCACCGTGGACCAGTGCCGGGAGCGGCGACCCATGGCCCGTGCTGGTGGCGGCCACCGAGGCGTCCACTACGTGGACCCGGCCGTGGTGGGATGCGATGCCCAGCGTCAGGTGGGCGGCCTCGTCGGCATCGCCGGAGTAGATAGAGGCCACGAGGCTGCCCCGACCCAGGGCGGCTAGATGGATGGCGTGATCGGGGTCGTCGTAGCCGACCAGGGTGCAGACCGGGCCGAATGCCTCGACGTCGTGGACCGGACCCGCCTCGGAGTCGCTGGCCCGGAGCAGGGTGGGGGCCAGGAACGCTCCGACGGCAGGGTCCACGTCGCGGAAGGTGCAGGTGTCGACCACCACGTTGGTCGTCGTGCACAGGTCGGATATGGCAGCCCGTACCTCGTCCCGCTGCCCGGTGCTGACCAGTGCCCCCATGTCGGTGTCCGGGTTCGACGGGTCACCGACGCGGACCTCGGCTAGGGCGGCGGCCAGGGCTTCGGTAGCCGTCTCCAGGTGGGATCGGGGTACCAGGGCCCGACGGATGGCCGTGCACTTCTGTCCTGCCTTAACCGTCATCTCCCGGACCACCTCGGCTACAAACAGGCCGAACTCGGGGGTTCCCGGTTCGGCAGACGGCCCGAGGAGGGCGGCGTTCAGAGAGTCGGCCTCGGCGTTGAATCGGACCGACCGGTCGACAATCCCGGGATGGGTCCGGAGGAGAGCTGCGGTGGTGGCCGATCCGGTGAAGCCAACCGAGTCCTGTCCGTCGAGGTGGTCGAAGAGGTCGCCGACGCCGCCACAGATCAACTGGAGAGCACCGTCAGGGAGGATGCCGGAGTCGACGATCAGACGCACCATGGCCTCGGTCAGGAACGCCGTGGGGGTGGCCGGCTTGACGATGGTGGGCAGGCCGGCCAGGAGCGCCGGGGCCAGTTTCTCCAGGGCTCCCCAGCATGGGAAGTTGAAGGCGTTGACCTGGACGGCGACGCCCCGGCGGGGGGTGGCCACGTGGGCGGCGAGGAAGGAGCCGTCCTGAGCCAGGACTTCCGGTTCGCCCTCTAGGAGGACGTGGCCGTTGGGGAGTTCTCGCCGTCCTTTCGAGGCATATCCGAGGAGTACTCCGGCCCCGCCCTCGATGTCGATCCACGAGTCGGCCCGGGTGGCCCCGGTCGCCGTGGATAGGTCGTAGAGGTGGTCCTTCTCGGTCAGAAGGTGTTGGCCGAGGGCCTTGAGCAGGGCGGCGCGTTCGTGGAAGGTGAGAGCCCGCAAAGCCGGCCCGCCGACATGGCGGGCGTGGCCGACGACGGCTGAGAAGTCAATGCCGTCGCTGGAGACCCCGGCTACGGGTAGGCCGGTCACCGCGTGGTGGGTGGCAAAACCCTCCCCGGGCGGCGAGTGCCACCTACCGCAGATGTGGCTTTCGAGCGTTCGCACTGGCCCTCCCAGACGGGCGCGTCGCCGGAGGTCTCGACGACCTTTCCAATCTAATCAAACCTTTGATCATAATGTCAAGGGGTCCGAGTGGTTTGGAGGCAGTGCTTGAGGCGATCGACCAGATGGACGTCGAGGCCATAGCCCGGATGCGGCTAGGCGGGAAGGACAGATGGAGCGGGTGACGAGAATCGAACTCGCGTCATCAGCTTGGGAAGCTGGGGTTCTGCCATTGAACTACACCCGCGCGAACTGCCAGCGTAGCGATCGGTGCCCTCATCGCCGTTTCCTGCCGAAGCCTGCGATCACCTAACCGGGCCCCGGTGATGCGTGCCCCGGCGGGGATCAACATCGTGAACCGGTCTATGTTCGCGACGGAGCCAAAGAGGAATTCCATGACCGAACACACCATGACCGACCAGGCCACTCCCCCTCGGGCGTCGTTCCGATCGTTTCAGGAGTCCACACAGGACGACTGGATGCTGATCATGAAACAGCGCGACGAACTTGAGGCTGCCCTCACTAGCCGAATCCTCGAGCAGTTCGAACACCTGCGCGACGACTATGGCGGCTTTCCCGTCGATCGCCTTGAGCACAGCCTCCAGACCGCCACCCGAGCCGAACGCGACGGTCGGGACGACGAATACGTGTTGTGTGCCCTGCTCCACGACCTGGGCGATCCGCTCACCCCATACAACCATCCTGATGTGGGGGCGGCGATCCTCAAGCCCTTCGTGTCTGAGGCCAACCACTGGATGGTGGAGCACCACGGCATTTTCCAGGGGTACTACTTCTGGCACCACCTTGGTATGGACCGCAACACCCGCGACCGTTACGTCGACTCGCCGCACTACGCCCTCACTGAGGAGTTCTGCTCCGAGTACGACTCTCCGGCCTTCGACCCGGGCTACGACTCGAACCCGCTCGGGCACTACGAGGCGTTGATCCGCCAGTTCTTCGGCACCAATCCCTGGACTGGCCGGACTGTCGGCAGCCCTGACGTCTAAGACGCCGGTCGCGGCGTCGCCCGACCCGGCCTAGCATCGGCGGGCCATGATCCTCTCCGACCGCTCCCTTCGCGAAGAGATCGCTGCCGGGCGCATCGTGATCGAACCGTTCGACGACGCCTGTGTGCAGCCCTCGTCGATTGACCTGCACCTGGACCACCGTTTCCTGGTCTTCCGGAACCACACGATGGGCTACATCGACGTACGGACGGACCTCACTTCGCTTACCGAGCAGGTGGAGGCGGCTGAGGACGACCCATTCATTCTCCACCCGGGCGAGTTCGTGCTTGGCTCAACCTCAGAGAGGGTGGTGGTTCCCGACGACCTGGTGGCTCGCCTAGAGGGGAAATCCAGCCTCGGACGACTGGGCCTCCTCATCCACTCGACGGCCGGTTATGTCGACGCCGGGTGGGACGGTCAGCTCACTCTGGAACTGTCCAACGTGGCCAGCCTTCCCATCACCCTCTACCCGGGGATGAAGATCGGACAGATCTCGTTTGTCCGGATGACGACGGCCGCCGATCGGCCGTACGGTTCCAGCGAACTGGGGTCCAAGTACCGCGGCCAGGATGGCCCCCGGCCTAGCCGCTACTGGGAGAACTTCGACCAGTGAGCGATCCGCTCCCGGACACCCGGGGAGCATTTCCGCACGCACGCGCTGCAGGAGGCCTGGTCCACGTGTCGGGAACCAGCGCCCGGAGGTTCGACGACACCGTCGAAGGTGCCGACGTCGGAGACGATGGGACAGTCCGGCTGGACCCGGCCGTCCAGTCCCGGGCCGTGTTGGTCAACGTCGAGCGGGTTCTGGCCGACCACGGGCTGGACCGCGGCGACCTGGTTGATGCCACGGCCTTCCTGGTGGACATAGATCACTTTGACGCCTGGAACGAGGCGTGGGCCGAGTTCTTCACCGGTCGGGAGGCCCCTGCCCGGACCACAGTCGCCGTACGGGCCCTTCCCCATCCCCACCTGCTGGTTGAGGTGAAGGCCACGGCGCTCATGAGGAACGGGGGCTGAGCCGTGGGGGTCCCGTTCGGCCCGCCGTTCGACCTGCAGGGGTGGATCGACGAGCACCGCCACGAGCTCCGGCCCCCGGTGGCCAACAGGCAGATCTGGCAGGACTCCGACATGATCGTGATGGTGGTGGGTGGCGGGAACCGACGCACCGATTACCACGACGACCCGCGGCCCGAGTTCTTTCACCAGATCGAGGGATCGATGGTGCTCCGAATCATGGAGGACGAGGGCCGCCCACCGGTCGACCTGGAGATCCAAGCCGGCGAGGTATTTCTCCTGCCACCCAGCGTCAGGCACTCCCCCCAGCGTGCCGACCCGGACGGGATCGGCCTCGTGGTGGAGTACGCCCGATCGGAGGGCGAGGTCGACGGGTTTGAGTGGTACTGCGGGAGCTGCCACCACCTGGTCCACCGTGTCGAGGTTCAGCTCACCTCCATCGTGGACGACCTTCCACCGCTGTTTGAAGCCTTCTACGACGACCTGGAAGCCCGGACCTGCACGAGGTGCGGGGCCGTCCACCCCGGGGAAGGATGAGGCGGTGGTGACACCGGTTGTTGACATCCACGCCCACTTCTTTCCTCGGATCACCCGGGGACAGGGGGCGATGCTGGGTTCGGCCGGACCATGGTTGCGCGACGACGGCGACGGCACGGGCCAGCTCATGGTCGGGGGAGACGAGTACCGCCCGGTGGAGGCCTCCCTGTGGGACCCGGCCGTGCGGGTGGCCCAGATGGACGCGCACGGAATCGACATCCAGATCGTCTCGGCCACACCGCTGCTCTTCGGGTACGGGGCCGATCCGGTAGTTGCCAGGTCCTGGGCCCGTCTGGTCAACGACCTAGCCCTGGAGATGTGCGCCGACCATCCCGACCGCCTACGTCCTCTTTGCCAGGTGCCACTCCAGGATGTTGACCGGGCCTGCGCCGAGGCCTCCCGGGCGGTGGCCGCCGGCCACGTCGGCGTACATGTGGGGACCCAAGTGTCGGGACGGAACCTGGACGATCGCGAACTGGAACGGTTTCTCCACCACTGCGCCGAGGAAGGGATCCCGGTTCTGGTTCACCCCTGGGATCCGGTGGGCGCCGACCGGATGTCTCACCACATGCTGCAGTGGCTTGTCGGCATGCCCGCCGAGACCCACTTGGCCATCCTGTCGCTGATTCTCTCAGGGGCCTTCGAGCGCCTACCCCGAGAACTGCGGTTGTGCTTCGCCCACGGCGGAGGCAGCTTCTCCGCCCAGCTGGGCCGGGCCGACAACGCCTGGCATCGGCGAGATCTGGTCCGAGCCGACTGTCCGGACCCGCCATCGCACTACACGGACCGCTTCAGCGTCGACTCAGCGGTCTTCGACGATGACGCCTTGCGCCTCCTGGTGTCCGTGATGGGGTCCGAGCGGGTGATGCTTGGTTCAGACACCCCGTTCCCGCTGGGCGAGGAACACCCGGGGAAACTCGTGCGGGGATCGGCCTTCCTAGATGACCGGCAGAGGGGCACCGTGCTGGGCGGCAACGCCATCCAGTTTTTCGACCTGTAGAACGCCGACCGGATCGGGTCAGGCGCCCCTATCGCCCGCCTCGACCGCGGCGGTGTCCCGGGCTTCTAGAGCTTCGAGCAGGTGCAGGGCGATATCGCCGACCTTCACCTCGTCGTCGTCGACACCTTCTCCCCGAACCCCGTCGTCGATCATCACGTAGCAGAAGGGGCAGGCCGTGGCGATACGTCCGGCCCCGGTGGCCAGCAGTTCCTGGGAGCGTTCGACGTTGATGTTCTTGCCGATGTGCTCCTCCATGAACATGCGACCTCCCCCCGCTCCGCAGCACATGCCATTCGTCCCCTGCCGGTCGGCCTCCACCAGGTCAATTCCGGCCAGACTGCCGATCACGTTTCGGGGCGCCGAGTAGACGTCGTTGTGCCGGCCCAAGTAGCAGGAGTCGTGGTACACCACCCGTTCCTCCAGGCGAGCCCCCTCCATGTCCAGACGGCCTTGGTCGATCAGCCACTCCAGGAGTTGGCTGTGGTGCACCACCTCGTAGTGCCCACCCATCTGCGGGTACTCGTTAGCCAGGGTGTTGAAGCAGTGGGGGCACTGGGTGACGATCTTCTTCACGCCCATACCGTTGAGCGTCTCAACGTTCTGCGTGGCCAGCATCTGGAAGATGTACTCGTTGCCGGACCGACGGGCCGGGTCGCCGGTACACATCTCTGACGGGCCGAGGATGGAGAAGGACACGCCGGCCCGCAGCATCAGGGAGGCCATAGCCCGCGACACCTTTTTGTTCTTATCGTCAAAGGACCCGGCGCAGCCCACCCAGTAGAGGTACTCGGACTCGAACGGGTCACCGCCGTCTAGGACCTCGATGCCCTCCAGGTCACCGACCCACTCGGCCCGCTCACTCTGGGACAGGCCCCACGGATTACCCGAGTTCTCCATGGACCGGTAGGCAGCCCCCAACTCCTTCGGGAAGTCCGACTCCATGAGCGACAGGTAACGCCGCATGTCCAGGATCTTGTCCAAGATCTCGATGTTGACTGGGCAGATCTCGTCACATGCCCGGCACGACGTGCAGGCCCACAACTCGTCGTTGGTGACCCGGTCGAACATCCAGTTTGCGGGCACTGTGACCTCGGCGTCAGTTCCCAGAGGGGGCGACACCTTCGGGTTGCCGGTGGCTGCCATGACCTCACCTGTCTTGAGCACGATCTCCCGGGGGTCCAGCGGCTTGCCGGTGGCGTGGGCTGGGCAGACGCTGGTGCACCGGCCACACATCGTGCAGGAGTCGGTGTCCAGCAACTGCTTCCAGGTGAACTCCTCGATGGTCGAGACGCCGAAACTCTCTAATTCGGTTTCCATGAGGTTGGGGAGGGGCTTCATGGCTCCCTTTGGGCGGTCTCGGTCCCGCAGGTACATGTTCAGCGGGGAGGTGAACATGTGCCGGATCATGGTGATGGGCAGCAGGGCGAGGAAGGCCAGGAAGGCGCCCACGTGGGCGATCCACCAGCCCTGGTGCCAGCCGGCAAGGTCGTCGACCAACCAGTCCACCTCGACGATGGCCAGGGCAAGGGGGTAGCCGACCACGGACCAGGTCTCGGCGTCGGTCCCGTAGCCGCCGGACGCCGTGTCCTGCAGGGCGATGCGGAACGCCTCCGCGCCGAACCCGGTGACACCGATGGCTAGGAAGATCAGCAGTACTGCGGCGTGCTCGGGCTTGGACTTGATGCGGATCCGGTACGGCCGGAACCGGCGTGGTCCGTAGCGGCGCAGCAGGGCCCACACCACGCCGACCAGGTAGAGCACACCGGCGATGTCACCCACCGCGGTGTAGGCCCGGTAGACGTCGCCGTGGAGGAACTTCATGGCCTCGGGGACCTGATGGTTGATCTCCAGGACGGTGGTCACGGCCATCAGGATCAGGAACGGGAAGTAGATGAGGGCGTGCATGACGCCGGCCGCCGGTTCCCGAAGCAGGGTCTGCATGTAGACGCCCGATCGGAAGTCGCCGAACCGTCGCTTGGCGTTGCCGGCCGTGGTGGCCCGGTTGTCGGGGGTGCCGCGCTGCCAGTTTTGGACCCGGTGTGAGAACAGGACGGCTCCGTAGACGATGAGCACCGGGATCACGGTGTAGAAGGCCAGCTTCAACGGCCCGGGAACGTTGAAGAAAACCTCACGAGTGACCGGGGAATCGTCGTGGAACCCGTTGACGACTGAGGCGACACCGGAGGCGGCGGTGAACAGAGCAACGGCGATGCCGAGTCCGATCACCGCGTGGTTGGGACGGAAGCGGTTCTCAGCCATGGCGACCGGAGACTAACCGTCCGGTGGTCACAGTCGGGCAGTCACCGTGGGGTAGTTGACCTTATGGTTCACGGAGACAGTGTCCGTCGGTTGAAACCAGCCAGGCGGGCCCGCCAGCAGCTCGATTCGGACCGGCTAGCCGGCTTGGCGCGCCACGGCCTCGGCTGCCGCCCGGGCCGCCTCAGGGTCCAGGGACCGTTCCAGGACTGCCATGTTCTCCTGCGGGCTGAGGTCTCCGGCTAGCTCGTAGACCAGTGGGGACCCGGTCGGGATGTTCAGGGCCGCAATGTCCTCGTCTGAGATGCCGTCCAGCACCTTGCACAGGGCGCGGAGGCTGTTGCCGTGGGCGGCCACCAGCACGATCCGGCCGGCCCGTAGGTCCGGGGCGATGGCCTCATCCCAGTAGGGGGATAGGCGCTCCACCACGTCGGCCAGGCACTCGGCCAGGGGTGGTTCCATGTCGGCGTACCGGGGGTCGTGGTTGGGGTTATAGGGATTGTCCGCTGTGATGGGCGGGGGAGGGGTGTCGAATCCCCGTCGCCAGGCCAGGAGTTGCTCCTCGCCGTACTTCTCCCGGGTGGTTGCCTTGTCCAGCCCGGTGAGGTCACCGTAGTGACGTTCGTTGAGACGCCAGTGGCGACGAACGGGGATCCGGTCGCGCCCGAGGGCTTCCAGCGCGATGTCGGCTGTGCGGATGGCCCGGGTCAAGACCGACGTGTGGACCACGTCGGGGAGGATCCCTGCGTCGGCGAGGAGGCGGGCGCCTTCGCGGGCCTCGGCCTCGCCCAACTCGGTGAGGTCGCAGTCGTGCCAGCCCGTGAACTGGTTAGTGGCGTTCCACTCGCTCTGGCCGTGGCGCAACAGGATCAGCGTGGGCATGGGGTCCTCGAACCGTGGGATCGGCGGGCCGGCCAACGGTACCCGACTGGTGTCATTGGCCCCTGCCAAGATTTCGGCTCAAATGTTGCTAAACTAAGACTCAAGATTCTAGAGTGTCCTTTAACACAAAAGGGTGGAGCCACCGCAGGCAATCCCTAGCCTGCATCGTCGGTCCCGATAACCCTCCCCCTGATTCCAGGGCCGACGGGGCCCATCCGCCCCTAAACCAACAAGTTTTCCCCAGAGAGAACCAGACAGAAAGCAAGGAGTGCAGACCATGGGCAAGGCCGTGGGCATTGATCTCGGAACCACCAACTCGGTGGTCAGCGTCCTCGAAGGTGGCGACCCAGTCGTAATCGCCAACGCCGAGGGCTCGCGGACCACGCCATCAGTGGTTGCCTTCGCCAAGGACGGAGAAGTCCTGGTCGGCGAGGTGGCCAAACGCCAGGCCATCACCAACCCCGGGCGCACCATCCGTTCGGTTAAGCGTCACATGGGCACTAGCTGGACCGAGGACATCGACGACAAGGAATACACCGCACAGGAGATTTCGGCCCGCACGCTCCAGAAGCTCAAGCGGGACGCCGAGGCGTACCTAGGGACCACGGTCGACCAGGCCGTCATCACCGTGCCCGCCTACTTCGACGACGCGCAACGGACGGCCACCAAGGAAGCGGGTCAGATCGCTGGCCTCGAGGTGCTCCGCATCATCAACGAGCCAACGGCAGCCGCCCTCGCATACGGCCTCGACAAGGAGGGCGAGGAGCAGACCATCTTGGTGTTCGACCTTGGAGGCGGGACCTTCGACGTCTCGGTCCTGGAGATCGGCGACGGGGTGTTCGAGGTGAAGGCCACCCACGGCGACACCAGCCTGGGAGGTGATGACTGGGATGAGGCAGTCATCCAGTGGCTAGTCACCTCGTTTCGAAACGACCACGGTGTTGACCTAGGCGCTGACCCCATGGCCGCCCAGCGCCTCAAGGAGGCCGCTGAGAAGGCGAAGATCGAGCTGTCCCAGGTCCAGCAGACTCAAATCAATCTGCCATTTGTGACGGCCACCGACGCAGGCCCCCTCCACCTTGACTACTCGCTCAGCCGGGCGAAGTTCCAGGAACTCACGGCGGACCTCCTAGACCGTTGTCGGGCACCGTTCGAACAGGCGGTAAAGGACGCTGGCCTGACCCGGGGACAGGTTGACCATGTGCTCTTGGTCGGTGGCTCGACTCGCATGCCGGCCGTCGTGGATCTGGCCAAGGAGATCGCCGGGCGCGACCCGTCCAAGAACGTCAACCCGGACGAGGTGGTAGCCATCGGAGCCGCCGTCCAGGCCGGAGTCCTGGTCGGCGAGGTGAAGGACGTCCTCCTCCTCGACGTGACGCCGCTCTCGCTCGGCATCGAGACCAAGGGCGGTGTCATGACCCGACTCATCGAGCGCAACACCACCATCCCCATCCAGCGCTCGGAGGTGTTCACCACCGCCGAGGACGGCCAGCCGTCGGTGGAGATCCATGTACTGCAGGGTGAACGCGAGATGTCACAGTTCAACAAGACCCTGGGCAAGTTCCAGCTGATCGACCTCCCCCCCGCCCCCCGGGGTACCCCGCAGATCGAGGTCACCTTCGACATCGATGCCAACGGCATCGTCCACGTGTCGGCCAAGGACCGGGCGACGGACAACGAGCAGTCCATGACCATTACCGGCCAGTCCTCGCTCGACAAGGACGTCATCGATCAGATGGTGCGCGACGCTGAGTCCCACGCCGACGAGGACCGGCTCCGCAAGGAGCAGGCTGAGGTTCGGAACACGGCCGACAACCTCGTGTACCAGACCGAGAAGCTCCTAGCCGACCAGGCTGACCAGCTCAACGAGGACGAGACGACGTCAGTCACTGAGAAGCTGGAATCCCTGAAGAAGGCCCTCGACGGCGACGACACGGACGCGGTGAAGGACGCCACCGAGGCTCTCATGTCGGCCAGCCAGGAGTTCGGACAGCGGCTGTACGAGGCCGCTCAGGCCGAGCAGGCGGCTGGAGCGACCGACGGTGGGGACGTGGCAGATGACGACGTTGTAGATGCCGAGATCGTCGACGAGTCGTGAGCGGTCCGGTGACGGAGGGCGCTCCTTCTCCGGCCGAGGAGCCGGAGGGCGTTGACCCGTCAACAGACGTCTCCGGTCCGCTGCCCTCCGTCTCGGGTACCAAGGTGACTCCGGACCCCGATGTTTCTGAATCGGATAGTGGCAACGGCGATCCTCTGCCCGGTGATGACGAGGCGGAGGTCGGGGATCCAGTCCTGGACGTGATGGCCGTGCTGGAGGACGAGCGGGACGGGTACCTGGTCGACCTGCAGCGGGTCACTGCGGAGTTCGCTAACTTCCGAAAGCAGGTCGAGAAGCGCAGCGCCGCCGTCAGCGCTCGGGCTCGCGGCGACTTGGTCGAAAAAATCCTGCCGGTCCTGGATGCCTGCGACCTGGCCGTCGAACACGGCGCGGACGACGTGATCCCCATCCGGACGTCGTTGGTGCAAGTTCTGGAACCAGCCGGGTTGGAGGTGCTTGACCCGCTGGGTGAGCCGTTCGACCCGACCCGGCATGAGGCTGTGCTCCATGAGCCGGCTGACGACCCCGAAGATGTGGACGTCGGCCAGGTGGTGGTTGGGGTTCTCCGTCGCGGCTACGTCTGGGACGGTCGGGTCCTCCGTCCGGCCATGGTCCGCGTCCGAGGTTGATTCGGTAGGACGGAGGCGTCAATGACCGCCCAGCGCGAGTGGTTCGAGAAGGACTACTACGCCACGCTCGGCGTCGAGAAGAGCGCCGCGGCCAGGGATGTCACCAGGGCCTACCGGAAGTTGGCCCGCCGACTCCACCCTGATGCCAACCCGGGCGACGACGCGGCCGAGGCCCGGTTTAAGGAAGTGTCGGCCGCCTACGACGTCCTTGGCGACGAGGAGCGACGGGCCGAATACGACCAAGTCCGGTCCATGGGGCCGATGGGCGGTGGGATGCCCGGCGGTGGCTTCTCCGGCGGTGGCTTCCCCGGCGGTATCGATCTGGGAGATCTGTTTGGAGGGATGTTTGGCGGTGGCCGTAGCGGCTCGCAGGGTCGTCGGGGCGCCGACCTCGAGACCCGCCTAACCCTGTCGTTTCTTGAGGCAGTGAATGGTGTGACCACCGCCGTGCACCTGGTGAGTGCCGTGGCCTGTTCGGCTTGCGGGGGGAATGGTGCCCGCCCGGGGACCCGACCCACGACCTGTGAAACGTGTGGTGGCCGGGGTGTTCAGGCTGAGGACCAGGGCCCCTTTTCGTTCAGCCGACCATGCGAGGCATGCGGTGGTCGAGGCCACCGGATCGAGGATCCCTGCGGAACCTGCCGTGGCTCGGGGGCTGAACGTCGGCCACGCGAGGTCCGGGTGCGCATCCCCGCCGGGGTGGACGACGGCCAGCGCATTCGACTGAAGGGCCGGGGGGAGCGGGGCCGGGGCGGTCCGGACGGCGACCTCTACGTGGTGGTGGCGGTCGAGCCCCATACTCGGTTCGGGCGCCGTGGTCGGAACCTCACGGTGGTCGTGTCCATCTCTTTCCCCGAGGCGGTGTTCGGCGCCGAGGTGGCGGTGCCAACGCTCGACAGCGGACCGGTCACCGTCCGGGTCCCCGCCGGAACCAGAAGCGGCCAAACCCTCCGGGTGCGACGGCGGGGTGTGCCAGACCGTCGGGGCGCCGGTGACCTGCTGGTCACCGTGGAGGTCCACGTCCCGAGCGACCCGACTGAGGCCGAGCGAGCGGCTATCGAGGCCCTGGCCGAGGCGACCGACGGCAGCCTCCGTGACGGGCTGTCAGACTGAGACCCGATGCAGGGAGCACGCTGATGCCTCAGCCCAGGCCCGGTCCAGACCAGGCGGTGTACGTCATTTCGGTAGCCGCCGAGTTGGCCGGCATGCACCCACAGACCCTGCGCATCTACGAGCGGAAGGGCCTGGTAGACCCGGCCCGGACTACCGGAGGCAACCGGAGGTACAGCGAGGCCGACGTGGCCATGCTGTTGCGAATAGCGCAACTCACCGCGCAAGGCCTCAACCTGGCCGGCGTGAAGCGGGTATTGGCCCTGGAGGCCGAGGTGACCCGCCTGGAGGATGAGCTGGATAGGGCCCGGTCCGATGGCAGCCAGGCGGTGGCCGAGGTCCACCGGCAGTACAGGCGTGACCTGGTTCCGGTTAAGCAAAGCGTGACCGTCTACCAGGGTCGGCGGAGGCGCTGATGCCCTTGTCTGGCCCTACTGACCTGCCGGTTCTCAGCAGTTCTCGAACCGGTTGGCAGCCGGCCCTGGGCCTGGGAGCAGTGTCTGAAGCCGGCTTTCGGTCCACAGCGCTCGTCAACGGCCCGTAGGCAGCCGTCGGTTGTCCACAGGGTGTTGGGGAAACCGTGGATGTTGCGCGGAGGTCGCGCAGGATCATCTCGCGAGAGGCTCCGGGTCTGTGCGACGACGGTATCCCCGGGCACGTCCGACGACCGGTGGGACGGATGAAACCCCGGCAAGGGCTGGTCCGCCGGCCGATAGGATCGGTCCGTAAGGGACCCGATCCAGGAGAGGTGCCGTGCCCGCGACCGTCGTCGTCGGGACGCAGTGGGGCGACGAGGGCAAGGGCAAGTTCACCGACCTCGTGGCGAGTGAGGTGTCGATGGTCGTCCGGTACCAGGGCGGCCACAACGCCGGGCACACGCTGGTCGTCGACGACGAGACCTTCTCCCTCCAACTCGTTCCCAGCGGCGTCCTATACCCGCACGTCACGCCGGTTATCGGCAACGGCGTGGTGGTCGACCCCCGGGTTCTCCTCTCCGAGATGGACATGCTTGGGGCGCGGGGGGTCGATACGGCCAAACTCCGCGTCAGCGGCAACGCCCATCTGATCCTCCCCTACCACCAGGAACTGGATGCCCTCCACGAGCGCCACTTGGGCAAGAACAGGTTGGGGACCACTAAGCGGGGCATCGGACCGGCCTACGCCGATCGCGCCATGCGGGTCGGCATACGGGTTCAGGACCTCCTGGACGAGAAGATCTTTCGGAAAAAACTAGGTGCCGCTCTGGAGCACACCAACAAGGTTCTCACCCGGGTGTTCAATCGCCTTCCCGTCGATGCGGACGAGGTGGCTGAGGAGTATCTGGGCACCTGTGCTCCCCGGCTGACCCCGCACATCGCTGACGCCGTAGGCCTGGTCCACGACGAGCTGGAAGCCGGTGGGCGGATACTCCTGGAGGGCGCCCAGGCCACCTTTCTGGACCTCGACCACGGCACCTACCCCTTTGTGACCTCGTCCAACCCGGTGGCCGGCGGGGCCTGTACAGGAGCCGGGATCGGCCCCCGGGACATCGACCGAGTCATCGGGATCGCCAAGGCCTATGTCACGCGGGTGGGTGCCGGGCCGTTTCCCACCGAGTTATTCGACGAGGTGGGTGACCACTTCGTAGACGTCGGCCACGAGTACGGAACCAACACCGGGCGGCGTCGCCGGCCGGGCTGGCTGGACGCCGTGATGCTCCGCTACGCGGCCCGAGTCAATTCGCTGTCCGAGCTGGCCATCACCAAGTTGGACGTCCTGGACCAACTGGACGTGATCCGCGTATGCGTTGCCTACGAGGCCGACGGCCAGCGCCATGACCAACTGCCTTACCACCAGTCGGTTTTACACCGGGTCACGCCAATCTACGAGGAGCTGTCGGGTTGGGGAGTTGACCTTTCGGCAGTTACTGAGCGGTCACAGCTGCCGGCCGAGGCCGAGGCCTACCTGACCTTCGTGGAGGACCAGGTCGGGGTACCCATTGGCATGGTGGGCGTCGGACCGGGACGCCACCAGGTGCTCCGGTTCGCCGGTTGACCGCGTCGGGACGGATAGGCGTCGGATGAGGGTCTGCGTCGTCGGATCGGGTGGCCGGGAACATGCCCTGGCCCACGTCCTGGGCCGGTCCCACGACGTGGTCGTCACCCCCGGAAACCCCGGCATTCCCGGGTCGGTGCCCGTTCCCCCTACCGAGGTCGACGCCGACCTGACGGTGATCGGCCCCGAGGTACCGCTGGTCGGCGGCCTAGCCGACCGGCTGAGGGCTGACGGCCGCCTGGTCTTCGGCCCGGGAGCCGACGGTGCCCGCTTGGAGGGGTCCAAGGCGTGGATGAAGGAGGTACTCGTCGAGGCGGGCGTGCCGACTGCCGCCCACGGAACCTTCGACGATGAGGCGGCCGCCCTGGCCTTTCTGGCTGGTATGGGTGACCTGTTCGTGGTTAAGACCGACGGGCTGGCCGCCGGCAAGGGCGTAGTGGTCACCACGAACCGGGCCGAGGCGGTCGACACCGTCCGGTCCTACCTCTCCGGAGCAGCTTTCGGCGACGCCGGGCGGACGGTGGTCATCGAGGAGGGCCTTACCGGCCCCGAGCTGTCGGTGCTGGCCGTATGCGACGGGACGACCGCCGTGGCCCTCGCCCCGGCTCAGGACTTCAAGCGCGTTGGCGACGGTGATGCTGGCCCTAACACTGGAGGCATGGGGGCCTACTCGCCGGTGCCGGTGGCCACGAACGCTGTAGTCGACGACCTGGTGGCGGGTGCCGTGCAGCCCACGCTGGCTGCCCTGCGCGGTCGGGGGATCGACTACCGGGGTGTCCTGTACTGCGGGCTGATGCTCACCCCGGACGGGCCCAAGGTCCTGGAGTACAACGTGCGCTTCGGCGATCCGGAGACCCAGGTCGTCCTGCCCCGCCTTACCAGCGACCTCGGCTACCTGCTGGCTACCGCCGCCGCTGGGAGCCTGAAGGAACCGCCGACATTTGATGACGGGGCGGCCGTCACCGTGGTATGCGCCACGGAGGGCTATCCGACCGGTCCCCGGACCGGAGATCCAATTGATGGCTTGGAGGCGGCCTCGGCTATCGACGGCGTCACGATCTTCTCTGCCGGGGTGGCTGACGGAGGAGATGGCGGTTTGGTGACGGCTGGCGGCCGGGTGCTCTCGTTGACCGGCCGGGGGAGGACGATTGCCGAGGCCCGGGGGCGGGCCTACGACGCGGTAGCCGAGTTGGCGTGGTCGGGGATGCAGTTTCGTCGCGATATCGCCGCGAACCCGACCGGCGCCGGGAGCGACTAGGACTAGTAGGGACACAAGAGGACCCGAGGGACAGGAACAGGAGAATCCGATGGTGTACAAGGTGGCGATCCTCATGGGTTCGCCCAACGACGGCGACAAGATGGCACCTGCCGCTGCGACACTAGAGCGTTATGGCATCGAGGCCGACGTGCGGGTCATGTCGGCGCACCGCAGCCCGGCCCTGGTCGCTGGGTTCGTGTCTGGGGCGCGGGAGGCCGGGTACTCGGCGATCATCTGCGGGGCCGGGATGGCGGCCCACCTAGCCGGGGCAGCGGCCGCCCACACCACACTTCCAGTGATCGGCGTGCCTCTCTCCGGTGGTGCCATCAACGGGTGGGACTCCCTACTGGCCACCGTCCAGATGCCCAAGGGAATCCCGGTAGCCACCGTGGCCGTGGACGGTGCCATGAACGCTGCCCTGCTGGCCGTCCAGATGCTGGCCGTCGGCGACCCGGACCTCGTTGAAGCCCTTGAGGCCCACCGCGAGGAGATGGTTCCCCGCTAAGCGGCGGCGTCCCGGACCCCATGGAGAACGTCCTCGCCTCCCGCTACGCCAGCCGGCCCATGGTCGGCCTCTGGACAGCGGAGGCCAAGGTGGTCATGGAACGCGAGCTCTGGATCGCCGTGATGGAGGCCCAGCGTCACCTCGGCGTGGACATCCCCGACGGAGTCGTCGAGGACTACCGGGCCGTGGTCGATCAGGTGGACCTGGCGTCGATCCGCGAGCGGGAGCGGGTCACCCGGCATGACGTGAAGGCTCGGATAGAGGAGTTTTGCACCCTGGCCGGGCACCAGCACGTGCACCGGGGCATGACGTCTCGGGACCTCACCGAGAACGTCGAACAGCTCCAGGTCCGCCGCAGCCTGGAGCTGGTGCTGGACCGCATCGTGGCCACCCTTGCTCGCCTAGCACGCTTGGCTGCCGAGTTCGACGGCCTGGTCATGGTCGGGCGTAGCCACAACGTGGCCGCCCAAGCCACCACGCTGGGCAAGCGGTTCGCCACAGCGGCCGAGGAGCTCTTGGCTTCGCACCGTCGGATCTCCGATCTGCTGGCTGCTTACCCGCTCCGGGGGCTGAAGGGACCGGTGGGGACCCAGCAGGACCAGATGGACCTCATGGGCGGCGACGGCGCCAGGGTCGACCAGTTGGAACAACTGGTGGCCGATCACCTTGGCTTTGCTCAGGTCCTGGACTCGGTGGGGCAGGTATACCCGCGGTCGCTGGACTTCGATGTGGTCTCGGCGCTGGCCCAGGCAGCTGGGGGGCCGGCCAACCTGGCCCGAACGATCCGGTTGATGGCCGGCCACGAGCTGGCCACTGAGGGGTTCCAACCGGGTCAGGTTGGTTCGTCGGCCATGCCCCACAAGATGAATGCTCGATCCTGCGAGCGGGTCAACGGCCTAGCCGTCGTGCTACGGGGGCACCTGGCAATGGTTGGGGGTCTGGTAGGCGACCAGTGGAATGAGGGTGACGTGAGCTGCTCGGTGGTTCGGCGGGTGGCCCTCCCCGACTCCTTCCTGGCCACCGACGGCCTGTTCCAGACCTTCCTCACCGTGCTGGACGAGTTCGGTGCCTACCCGGCCGTGGTGGAGCGAGAGCTCGGCCAGTACCTGCCCTTCCTGGCCACCACGAGGGTGCTGATGGCTGCTATCGAGGCCGGGATGGGACGTGAAGAGGCTCACCAGGTCATTCAGGCTCACGCGGTGGCCGCCGCTCTGATCCGCCGGGAGGAGGGTCGGATGGAGACCGACCTGCTGGATCGTCTGGCCTCTGACCCCGCCCTGCCGCTGGACCGCGACGATCTCGACGGCCTGCTCGACGATCCGTCAGCGTTCGTGGGCAACGCCTCAGCTCAGGTATCCGCTGTCGTGGAACGGGTGGCCGAGGTAGTGGTCGCCCGCCCCCAGGCCGCCGCCTACGATCCCGAACGGATCCTCTGACCCGACCGCCCACTGGAGTGCGATGAACATGACGGTCGACCTCCCCCTCCTGCACTCGGGCAAGGTCCGCGACATCTACGACGCCGGAGACGGCCGCCTGCTCATGGTCACCTCGGACCGCATCTCGGCGTTCGACGTGGTTATGGCCGAGCCGATTGTCGACAAGGGACGAGTCCTCACCGCCATGACGTCCTTCTGGTTCGAGCAGTTCGCAGACCTGATCTGCGGGCACCTGATCTCGACCGACACGGCCGATCTGGAGGCCGTCCTGGGTGCTAGGGCGTCGGTCGACCTGGTGGGCCGGACCATGCTGTGTCATCGGGCCGAGATGCTGCCCATCGAGTGCATCGTCCGGGGGTACATCACTGGCTCGGCCTGGAAGGAGTACCGGACCTCGGGCACCATGCACGGCACGGCGATGCCCGACGGGCTCCTAGAGGCCAGCCGTCTTCCCGAGCCTGTGTTCACCCCGTCCACAAAGGCTGACGAGGGCCACGACGTGAACATCTCCTACGCCGACGCAGTGAACCTGGTGGGCGTCCAGGTGGCCGAGGCGGCCCGCGAGGCGTCGATCGCCTGCTACCTGCGGGGTGCCGAGTGGGCGGCCCAGCGGGGGATCGTCATTGCTGACACCAAGTTCGAGTTCGGGATGGTTAACGGCCACCTGGTGCTGGCCGACGAGGTGCTTACCCCGGACTCGTCTCGCTTCTGGCCCGCCGAGGTGTGGGCCCCGGGGGTGACGCCTCCATCGTTCGACAAGCAGCCGGTCCGCGATTACCTGGACGGGTTGGACTGGGACAAGCAGCCGCCGCCACCAGCGTTGCCCGACGAGGTGGCGTCCGCCACGTCGTCGCGCTACGTGGAGGCCTACGAGCGCATCACGGGACGGTCGTTCGCCGACTGGCCCGGGGTGGGCGGCTGATCCGAGTAGGAGGACGGGAGGAGGGCCATGCGGTTCGACGTGATGGTGGACGTGAGGCTGAGGGGTGGCATCGCCGATCCGGCCGGTGCCACGATCGAGCGGGCGCTGCCCGCTCTGGGCTATGAGGGGGTAACCGAAGTCAGTGTGGGCAAGACGGTTCGCTTCACCATCGAGGCGGCCGATGCCGTCGAGGCGACCACCCGGGCCGAGGACCTCTGCTCCTCTTTCCTAACCAACCCGGTGATCGAGGATGCTTCGGTGATTGTTGAGGCCGCCGGCTGATGGCCACCACGGTGGGTGTCGTGATCTTCCCCGGCACCAACTGCGAGATGGATGCCGTGTCATCCGTGGAGCGGTTGGGGGGCACTGGCCGCCTGCTGTGGCATGCCGACGAGTATCTGGGCGACGTGGACGCGGTGATTGTTCCGGGCGGGTTCGCCCACGGCGATTACCTTCGCCCGGGGGCCATTGCCCGGTTCTCACCCGTGATGGGTGCCGTGGCCCGGTTCGCCGCCGACGGAGGTCCGGTGGTCGGCATCTGCAACGGTTTCCAGGTTCTCACCGAGTCGGGGCTGCTTCCCGGCGCCCTCCAGAAGAACGCGGGCCTGAAGTTCCTGTGCCAGCCGACGACGTTGCGGGTTGAGACCACCGGGTCGGTCCTCACCAGGAGGGCCGAGGTGGGGGACGAGTTGTCGGTTCCCATAAACCACTTCGAGGGCAACTACACCTGCGACGCCGAGACGTTGGCCCGGCTCCGGGATGAAGACCGAGTGGTGCTCCGGTATCTCGACAACCCGAACGGATCGTTAGACGACATTGCGGGGGTCTGCAACGAAGGCCGCAATGTGGTTGGGCTGATGCCCCATCCGGAGCGGGCCTGTGACGACCTTCTAGGCAGCGCCGACGGGGCGGTGCTTCTGGGCTCTTTGCTGGATGCCGTCCGAGTCAGCAGGCCCTGGTAGTCGGGGCCGAAGGGTTCTTGGGTCAGGTACTGCGGCGGATGCCGGCTTCCTTGAGGGTGGCCGCCG
>JAKURV010000022.1 GCA_022452035.1 Acidimicrobiales bacterium
TCAGACGCCGGTTGCGAGTTAAGGCGGCAAGTCCCGGGGGTGGTGGGTCGACCCCGCCCAGAGGGTCGCCCACTCTGTGCTCCCTCCGGATTGCTGGCCAGCACACCAGCACGCCGAACAGGATCACAAAGGGCATCGACGGGGTCAGGTTCTCCTGGAAGGGTCGCAGCCACCCATGGTCTGCTGTCCAGCGGGGGAGGAACGTGTTGAAGAGGGCGATGAAGATGCCCAGTCCGAGTCCACCTAGGAGCGCCCTAGGGAGGCTTGCCAGACGGCCGACGGCCGCCGCAGCGATGGCCACGATGACCAGGTGGAAGAAGTCCGGGGCCATGAGGGTGTTGAAACGGGGGGCGATCAGCACCCCGGCCATTCCCGCGAACAGACTGGACAGTGCCCACGCGAAGGCCGACACCCGGTCGGCATTGATGCCGCTCAACTCGGTCATCCGTGGGCTTTCCACTACGGCTCGCAGTGCTAATCCAAGTGAACTGAAGCGGAACAAGACACCTAGAGCGGCCATACCGAACAGGGCCACCGCCATTTGGGCCAGTTCGTCGCGGCTGAGTGGGTAGATGCCGAATGGGTCGTAGAAGACCGACGACCCCCCGGGAATGATGCCGGTTGGAGTCCGACCGGCCACGGCCGAGAATCCGGTCACCAACTCGAAAAGGCTGGGAAGTGCCACGCTCAACCCGATGGCAATCACGAGCTTGGCCACAGCCGAGGAGTTGCTCAAGTGCCGAAATATCAGCCGCTCTAGAACAAGCCCGATGAGTGGGGCAAGGATGAACACCGCCAGGATCAGCGCCGGGACGACCTGCCATTCCCATTCGTTTCGGGCCTGGAAGTACATGGCCGCCGACACGTAGGCCTGGGCACCGCAGGCCAGGTTGAATACCCCTGATGTCTTGTAGGTGAGGACGAACCCAAGGGCGATCAGCGCATAGACGCTGCCCGGTGGGGCCCCTTGGAGGACCGCTCTGAGCAGATCCTCACCTGTGCTGGCGGCAAGGAGCACAGTCGGCGGCCGTCAGGATCAGTCGCCGAAGACTGTTTGGCTGGGCTCGGCCCAGTCGAGGGTCGTGTTGTCCCAGCAGAACCAGGGCGTTGCTGGATCGGCCACTGTTTCGAGGGCGCCCCCGCTCATACGAACCGGGGCGAAGCATTCAAGCGCGTAGTCGTTGGTCGCGTCCCCTTCCACTGGTGTGACGTGTTGTCGGCTCCAGTCGATCGGGACGATCAGCCCTCCCGCGTCGTACGCGGTTTGGCTGTTGAGGGCGTCGATAGCTGACTTCCGATCGAAGACGGGTCCAGCGGAAAGGATGGCGGTATATGCCGCGTCGGCGTTGATCCATCCGACCATGGCCAATTCTGAGAGATCCCGACCCAACTCGGCCATGGTGTCGATGAACGCTGTCTGCATGGTGTTGCCGGCATCGGCCTCGAAGGGCATGAACTGTGGGGTCACGAAGTCCCCGTCGAAGAGGTCGCCAGCTTCAGCTACGAACGGATGGTTGTAGGTATTGGGGTGGTAGAGCACCACGTCACCCATGCCCTGGCGGGCCAACTCCTGGGCCAGAGTCTTCATGGCGTTCAGGTCCATACAGGTGGAGATGAAATCGACGCCCAACTCCTTCATCTGTGTTACCTCTGGAGCGATCCCATTGGGAAGCCCATAGCCCAAGCTGTCGTTGAAGTAGGCCATCTCGGCACCGATGTCGGCCGAGTAGAGGTCGATCGAGTCGGCAACCGCCCGGGTGCACACCTTCGAGTTCTCACTGACCCCGTAGCCCAGTGATGCCACCTTGGTGGCACCGGCGATCTTCACCGTGTAGGGCACGGCCCGTTGGGTGCAAGTGGCACACATTGCCGCGATGTGTCCGAAGATGTTGGTCCGGTTGGCTGATTCTGTGGCGTGGATGTTCCACGCAAAGGTGGGGATCCCACTGTCGTTCAGGTCTCCCCAGCCGTTTGCGATCAGGGTGGCGTTGAAGACGCCGAAAACGTCGTCGGCGGAAATGACCTCCAGGGCCCGAACCTGGTTGGAGAACAACTCGTCGTCGAGCACATAACCGACGCTCAACTCACGTCCGAACAGTCCACCTTCGGCGTTCCGGAAAGCGAAGTACGCCTCGATGCCGTCCAGGTAGCAGTCCAGAATGCACGTCCCCAACGGGTTGAGGGTCCGAATGCCGATGACCGCGAAGGCGATCTCCTCGTCGTCCACGCCGGGTACCCCTTCGACCTGTTCAAAGGTGAAACGGGGATCCGGAGGCTCAGTGGTCGTTGTCGTGGTGGCTGGGGCAGCTGTGGTGGTTGGAGCCGCGGTCGTCGGCACAGCCGTGGTAGCCGCCGGAGCGGTCTCGTCACTACCGGAGTTTCCGCACCCGGCGGCAACCAGCGCGATCAACGCCACCGACAAGACAAACCGTGTTCTCATTTCCGGCCTCGTTCCCCCTTGACGCAACTGAGCGGTACCCGGTCCGGTGAGGGTAGCGCGACGCTGGATTCCGACTCCATCCGGCATCCAACTAAGGGCCTGTTTGACCGCGAACCTCAGTGTTCCTACCGTTCACAGTTCACGACAGCGGAAGAGGGCCTCCGAGGATGCGATTCGGCTATGACGAGAAGACCGAAGCCTTCCGCGATCAGCTCGTCGCCTGGCTCGAAGCCAACCTTCCCGACCCTTCACTGACCGCGGAGCGGCCCACATCGAGCGCCGACATCCCCGCGTGGGCCCGGGAGTTTCAACGCCAGATGTTCGACGACGGCTGGTTGTCACCCACCTACCCTCCGGAGTTGGGCGGTCGGAACGCCGATCTGTTCGAGCAGATGGTGTACCTAGAGGAACTCGGACGACGGCACGTGACCCGAAGTTTCAACCCTCAGGGGCTCGGCATCGTCAGCGCGTCGATTGTGTCGTTCGGTAACGACGAACAGATCGAACGTTGGGCGGTGCCCATCATGCGGGCCGAGAAAACGGCGGCCCTCGGGATGAGCGAGCCGGGGGCTGGAAGCGACCTGGCCTCTTTGACCACCCGAGCGGTAGCCGACGGCGACCACTTCGTTGTCAATGGCCAAAAGGTCTGGACATCGGGAGCTCACGATGCCGACGTCCTCCTGGTCTTTGTCCGGACCGATCCGGATGCACCGAAGCACAAGGGGATCTCCGCCCTGATTGTTGAAACCGACACCCCGGGCCTGGACCGGCGGCCGTTCCCCGACCTGGGTGGTCCCGATCACATTGACTTCAACGAGGTGTTCTTCGACGACGTGCTCGTCCCTTCGAGCAACCTTGTTGGCGACCTCAACGACGGGTGGAGGATCTGCAACGGAGCTCTAGCCCATGAGCGGGCGATGTTGTGGGTGATGTGGTCCCAGAGTCTCGACAACATGCTCGATGACGCCCTCGCAGAACTCCATGGCACCCCCCACGCCGACGATGACGTTGTCCTCGACCGGTTGGGTCGGTCGATCATGGACTCCCATGCCATCCGGCTCCTAGGACATCGCCAGTTGGCCAAACAGCAGCGAGGTCTGGTTCCGGCCGAACAGTCGATCCTCAAGTTGATGGGTTCGGAGGCCCAGCAGGATCTGGCCGCCCTGATGCTTGAGAGCCTCGGAGCCTCCGCCCTTGACCAAACCGTCGACTCGACCCTCCGCTTCCCTTACGAGACCGACCGGGGGGCGGTGTCGTGGTCGGACCGTTACCTCTTCACGTTCGCTGGAACAATCAGCGGCGGAACCAGCGAGATCCAGCGCAACATCGTGGCCGAGCGGGTGCTTGGCCTTCCTCGAGGATGAATCTGTGGACTTCGAACTGACCGACGAGCAACTTGAGTTGCAACGGATAGCTCGAGACGTCCTGGATAGTGAGGTCCCCGCCTCTCTAGCCCGAGACATAGCCGAGGGTTCCGGCTCAGCCGATGAGCTGTGGGCCACGCTGACCAGCCTGGATTGGCCGGCGTTGTGTCTTCCGGAACCGGTCGGAGGCCTCGGCCACGGTTGGGTCGAACTAGCGGTCCTACTTGAGGAGATGGGTCGGCATGTAGCGCCGGGGCCCTTCGCGGCCACCGTTTCCCAGTTCGCCCCAGCAGTCCGCCATGCTGGAACCCCGGATCAGCAGGAGCAGTTCCTCGCCCCGGTGGCTGCTGCCGGAGCCACCGGAACCTTGGCCGTAGACGAGGGGGCGGGTACCTGGGACCTTGACCAGATCAGCGCCTCGGCCACCCGGGATGGTGATTCGCTCGTCCTGTCGGGGATCAAGTGCTTTGTGGTGGATGGAGCCTCCGCAGAAGAGATCGCCGTGGTCATCCGCATGGACGGTGGATTGCGGGTCGTCGTCGTCCCTGGTGAGGCAATAGTGGCCCGGGAGTTGGACCCCATCGATGCCACCACCCGACACGCCACCATCGATTTGGAGGGCGTCCGGGTGAGTTCCGACCGACTGCTCATGGGTTCTGATTCCGACGATGTGGTGGTCCGAGCCGTGCAGGAGGCCACTGTCGGGGTGGCTGCCTCGATGCTGGGGGCATGCCAGCGGATTCTCGATTTGAACCTCGACCACGCCAGAGAGCGACAACAGTTCGGTGTACCTATTGGTTCGTTCCAAGCGGTCAAGCACAAGTTGGTTGACATGTATTGCCTGATTGAACGGGCCCGGGCGCTGGTCTACTTCGCCGCTTTGGTGTTTGACTCGGACGATGAGCGACGGACCATCGCCACCTCGATGGCCAAGGCCGGAGCGGGCGAGTGTCAACAGCGCTGTGTTCAAGATGGCCTTCAACTTTTCGGTGGGATCGGCTATACGTGGGAGCACGAACTCCAGTTGTTCCTCCGCCGGGCCAAGGTCGGGGAACTGCATTTTGGAAGCAGTTCGAGTCATCGACGCATGATCGCCCGGTGCGCACTGAGCGCACCTTGACCAGACAAGGAGAATCGACATGGACGATGTCCTCGGTTACGAAGGTACGAAGGTCCTGGTCACCGGTGCGGCATCGGGCATGGGAGCGGCCACCGCGTCGATCCTCGCCGAGTTGGGTGCTGATGTCTACGGCCTCGACATCCAGGATGGCGACGGATCGTTGGACAACCTCCATCGGTGCGACCTCGGGGACCCGGAGGCCATCGACTCTGTGGTGGAGGCGGTTGGCGGGCCCATTGACAGTCTGTTCAACTGCGCCGGACTTCCCACCACGGCACCCGACCGCCAGGTGATGCTGGTCAACTTCTGCGGACATCGGCATCTCACCGAGGCGGTCATCCCGTTGATGGTCCCGGGGGGGTCCATCGCCTTCATCTCATCGGTGGCCGGGATGGGGTGGATCGCCAACGCGGCATCCATGTTGGCCTTCGTGGCCGAACCCGACTTTCCCTCAGGAGAGGCCTGGCTGGACGCCAACCCCGAACCGTGGACAGCCAACGGTTACGCGTGCTCGAAGGAGGCCATAAACGCCTACGTGGCCTGGCGCGGCTTCCAACTCGCCCCGGAGGGCATACGACTCAACAGCCTGAACCCCGGGCCCACCGACACGCCGATGATGCCGTCGTTCGTCGAGTCGCAAGGTCAGGAGTTCTTCGACAATTTCCCCAAACCCATTGGCCGCAATTCGACGGCCGAGGAACAGGCCTGGTGCCTGGTCATGTTGAACAGTCCGCGTTCCAGCTATGTGGTCGCCACGTCGGTCTTTGCCGATGGTGGCTTCACCGGGGGACTGTTTACCGGTGGCATCGACCCGACGGTGCTCATGCCACAGGAGTAGGACCGATGGCCGGCCTAGGGTCCGGCAACTAGAGGATGGCGCCGCTCTCCTTCATGGCCGCAAGTTCATCCCAACTGACTCCCAGTTCGTTGAGTAGAACCTCGGTGTGCTCGCCCAGTTCGGGGGCTCGTTCAACGCCTACCGGGGTCTCGTCGAACTGTGCCGGGCTGGCCACCAACTGCACCTGGTCGCCGTTGGCGGCTTTCATGGTCGGGAGGTAACCGTTGGCCACTGTCTGGACGTCTTCGTAGAGTTCGGTGAGGGTCTGGAAGGGAGTCCAGACGCCGGAGAAGTCCTCGAGCCGCTCCCTCCAGTACTCCAGAGTTTGGGAGCCGAATGCCTCGTCGAGTTGGGCGATGCACTCGCTGGTGTTCTCAGCCCGAACCGCTGAATCGGCAAACTTTGGGTCGGTGGCTAGATCCGGCCGGTCTAGCCGTTCGCAGAGGTCGTCCCAGTGCTTGTCTGACTGAAGGAGGATCAGGCTTATGAACCGGTCGTCAGAGGTCCTATAAGTGTTGACGCCGGGGTTCGGGATCTGGGTGCGATCCCCGGCTGGTAGTCGACCGAACCCAAACAATTTGGCTGCCACTACCATCGGCGAGAGTTGCCAGATCGCGGTGGCGAGCAAGGAAACGTCGACCACGCTGGGCTCGCCGGTCCGTTCCCGTTTCACCAGTGCTGCCGAGATGGCTCCGGCTATGGCCAGGCCTCCCATCACGTCTCCGAAGGCGGGCGACGGTTGACCCTGGGGCCAGCCGTCTGGTCCCTCGGGGAAGACTGCACTCAACCCGCCACGGGCCCAGAACGACGCCCCGTCGTAGCCGCCCTTCTCGGCGTCAGGGCCCTTCGGTCCCTGGCCGGAACCGCGGGCAATGATGAGAGCGGGGTTCCGGTCCCGGAGGTCGTCTACGTCGATTCCTAGCCGATGCCGGACCGAGGGCAGATAGTTGGTCAGGAACACGTCGGCCGTTTCGATGACCTTCATGAATGCCTCGTGGCCGTCGGGATTGGCCACGTTGATGGCCAGGGACCGCTTGCCCCGGTTGGGTTGCTCGACCATGAAATTGACACCCCCAGCGCCTCCGGGCAGCAGACCGGACGAGATCAACCCGCGCTGGGGGTCGCCTCCATCTGGGCTTTCGACCTTAAGGACGTCGGCCCCCCAGTCGACCAGTACCGAGGCGGCCGACGGGACAAACATCCAGCTAGCCATCTCGACGACTCGAATACCTTCCAGCGGACCGGACATGGTGTCTCCAATTCTTCTCGTTCTGCTTGGTAGTTCCCCGTGGGAGCCGCCGGTCAGCTTTCCGCTGGCCAACCCACGGTCTTGGTTTCCGTGAAGATCTCAAGTCCTTCTATGCCGCACTGCCGGCCGAGGCCGGAACCTTTGTAGCCGCCGAACGGTGCGTCGGCTCCGTACCAGATTCCGCCATTAATGCCCAGGGTGCCGGTGCGGATCCGACGGGCCACCGCCTTGGCCCGATCCAGGTCGGCTGAGGTAATCATGCCGCTGAGGCCGTAGAGCGACTCGTTGGCGATGCGCACCGCGTCATCATCGTCGTCGAACCCGATTACCACCAGTACGGGGCCGAAGATCTCCTCCTGGGCGATTGCCATGGCGTTGTCCACGTCGGCGAACAGGGTCGGCTCCACGTACCACCCTCGCTCGAAGTGGTCGGGACGTCCCCCCCCGGACACCACGGTCGCCCCCTCGGCTTTTCCTTGCTGTATGTAGTCGAGCACACGCTCCTGCTGGCGGCGAGAGATCTGGGGACCCTGGAGCACCGAGAGGTCGGTCGGGTCGCCGTAAGCCCAGTTCTCGAAGGCTGCACGGGCCATCTCGACCGCCTCGTCGTAGTGGCTCCGGGGGACCAGCAGGCGGGTCGGAATGGCACATCCTTGGCCGCCGTGCATGCAGCACACAGCTGATCCGGCCAGTGTGGCTTCCAGATCGGCGTCGTCGAGCACCAGATTGACCGACTTGCCACCCAGTTCCAGGAACACTCGTTTGAGGGTGGGAGCCGAGGCTTCCAGGATCCGTCTGCCGGTTGCCGTGGAACCCGTGAAGGCCACCATGTCGACCTCGGCCGATGTGGAGAGCACCTCACCGACCAGGTGGTCGGCCGAAGTGACGATGTTGACCACTCCGGGAGGGATGTCGGTTTCTTCGGCGATCAGGCGACCGAGCCGCGTTGCGTTCCACGGGGTGTCTGGGGCGGGCTTGAGGACACAGGTGTTGCCCATGGCCAGCAGGGGTCCCAGTTTGTTGAGGATGATCTCTATTGGGAAATTCCACGGCACGATCACCCCGACCACACCGACCGGTTCCTTCCAGACTTCCCGCTCGGTCTGGTAGCCCACACCCATGGCGTCTTTGGGGCCTAGTGATCGCGACCATTCAAACTCGTCGATCATGTCCCTGGGCCACCGCAGTGCTTCACGTAGTGGAGCGTCCAACTGGGGTCCGTAGGTGATTAGGGCTGGCGTGCCCGTCTCTGCGACCAACTCCTGTCGCAAGTCCTCCTGTTCGGACTCGATGGCCGTCTGGAGTTGGTCCAGGCAGACCTTGCGAGCCTCGGTGTCGGAGGCCCACCCAGTCGTATCGAAGGCCCGGCGGGCCGCGTTAACAGCCCGGGCCATGTCGGCCGCCGAACCGTCAGCCACCGGGCCAAGTATCTCCTCGGTGGCCGGGTTGACATTGTCGAAGGTGGCACCGCCCTCGGCGTCGACCAACCTCCCGTCGATCAGCATTCGGCTTTCGCCCACGACAGATCTCCTCTCTCGCGTTCGCCGCGGCCCGCCTACCAGACCAACGGGAGGTCGGCGATCTGGCGCAGGCTCGGCGAGAAATCCAGTTCTACGCCTTCGGGGACTCGGTATTCGGGGATTCGGGCATGCCACTCTTCGAGAACTACACGCAGTTCCATGCGGGCCAGGTGGGAACCTAGGCACCGGTGTATCCCACCGCCGAAGGCCAGGTGCTTGTTCACCCGACGGTCGATGTCCACCGACTCCGCCTCGTCCCAGGCCCGCTCGTCGGTGTTGGCTGATCCCAGCATCACCGATACCACTTCGTCGGCTGGGATCGGACAACCTGACAGTTCGGTGTCCTGGGTGGTTACCCGTACCACCGAGGTCACCGGGGTTTCCCAACGCAGCATTTCCTCAACCGCTCGCGGGATGACTGACGGATCGTCGGCCAGGCGACGCCGTTCGGCGGGATGCAGAGCTAGGCGGGCCATCATGCAGTCCAGAGAGGCGGTCACTGTGTCAAGACCGGCCAGGAAGAACAGGTAGCAGATATCGACAACCTCTTCGCGGGTAAGGCGCTCTCCATCGACTTCAGCATCAAGGAAACCGGAGATGAAGCCGTCCTGGGGCGCTTCCAGCCGCTCGTCGATCACTTCCTGGAGGACCGCGTAGATCCGAGCACCAGCGGCATCGACCATGGTCGAGCGCTCTTCGGGGGTCCTGGCCGGTGGTCGGATGATTCCATCTTTGAGGGCGATGAACTCGGCGGCCCGGGAAACCGGAAGACCCAGCAATTCCAAAAACACGGTGGAGGGAAGCGGCTCAGAGACTGCCGTGTGGAAGTTGCACCCGCCTGCGTCGGCCACGGAATCCACGAGGTCAGAGACCAGTGTTCGGGTCCGATCTTCTAGGAGGGCAATCCGGCGTGGTGCGAACAGCGGATCAAGCAACTTCCGGTACTTGGCGTGGTCCGGGGGATCGATCTGGAGAGGAATGAGCGGGCGGACCTGACCGATGTGTACAGCGTCGAACCTCGACGAGAAAATGTCGGGGCTTCGTAGGACGGTCACCACGTCGGCATGCCGGCCCACTAGGTGAGCGTCGGCGTTGGCCCGTGAGGGAACTATCCCGGGCAGTGTCACCACCGGTCCGCTGTCCCGCAGCATCCGGTACCCCGATTGTGGGTGCCGATTGAATTCGGGATCATTCATCGGGAGGCCATCTGCGGTGTCCCCGTTGGGCCCGATGTTGGCCTCGCTCTCTCTGTCGTCCGGGGCTCCCGTCATCTCGTCCTCCGATCAGTCACCGGTCAGGGAAATCGCATCCTCAGGACAGTTATCGGCCCCGAGGCGGGCCGACTCTGCCAGCCCCGAAGGCACCGTCACGGCGACGACCAGCCCACGCCCGTCGTCGTCAGGTTCAAATACGACGGGGGCGAGGACGTAGCAACGCCCGTGACCCTGGCATCGTTCTTGATCGAGGCGCACTTGCACGTCTACGGCTTACCCCCAATACCGGTCGATGGACAATCGGGGGCACCCGAATAGGTCGAGAATTCGGACAGATCCCGGCCGATTACAAGAAGAATGTCAGGATTCCAGGTGGAGGAGTTCACGGAGGTTTCCACCCATGATGCGAGCCGTGTCCTCGGAAGACAGTGACTCGGGGAGGTCATCGACGAAACTCACCGGGTTGCCCAGCCCCTCCGGGTGCGGGTAGTCGGACCCGAAGAGCAGACGTTCGGGCCCCATGATGTCCACCAGACCCTCAAGAGCGTCCTCCCAAAACGGGTTGACGTAAACGTTGCGGCGGAAGGCCTCGACGGGATGTTCGTCGAACTCTTGAGGCATCTTCTTGTAGATCGACTCCAGCCCATCAACTAGGGGCTTCACCCAGGTCCCGCCGTTTTCGATCGTGGCGATTCGCAGATTCGGGAATCGGCTAAAGGCACCATGACAGACCATGGCGTTCATCATGTCGGTGATGGCCCGGTTCGCCATGACGAGCGACCGGAAAGGATTGGGTTGGAAGGGCAAGAACTCGGTGGGTCCTTCCCAGATCGACACCAGGTCGGCGTAACCGGAGTCCGAGGAGTGCATGCCAACTAGAACACCTGCCTCCTCGACTCGGGCCCAGAACGGGTCAAATTCGGGAAGGCCCGGGGACCGAGATCCTCGGAGCCCCCAGGCCGGAGCGGGTCGTATCAGGATGCAGCGCACCCCGCGGTCGAGACACCACTCCAGTTCGGCAATCGCCTTGTCAACGATGGGCAGGGTGATGATCGGTGTGGCGAAGATCCGGTTCTGGTAGTCGAAGGTCCACTCATCGTGGATCCATTCGTTGAGAGAATGGATTACCGCGTGCGTCAGGTCAGGGTCGTCCCGCATTCGCTCTTCGATGAGGCTGGCCAGGGTAGGGAACATAAGCGCCCCATCGAGACCCAACTCGTCCAGGTGAGGCAGGCGGGCTTCAGCGGTACGGGCCCATTCTGGGCAAGGGATTGGCGTACCGAAGATCTCGCGGAGGCTCTTGCCGTCCGGATTGCCTCTCCGATAGAAGTCCTCCTGGGCGCCCGGCGGGGCGACAACTTCGAAAGTCGGATTCGGGATGTATTCGGAGAGCTTTCCGTTGATGGCAATTTTGGTCCTGCCGTTGACCTGCACGTAGGTGATGGCGCTGCGGTGCTCCGACGGGAGGTATCGGGTGAAGGCCTCCTGGGTCTCATACATGTGGTTGTCGGCGTCGAAGACGGGAAAATCGACGGTCCTGTGCTCCACGGTGGTCACCTTCCGATCGGGGTAGTCATCACTCCTCAGACTGGCCGGCCCGTTCGACAAAGTCCTTCAGTGATACATCCTTGGTCTCGCCATGGCGGCTGGTGTCACGAGAGCGGATCGACACGTCATGGTCTCCTGCCTGGGCCCTTAGCGCCCCCACTGTGCAATCGGCGCGGTCGAACACGGCGAATGGGTCGTAGGAGAACCAGTCCATGGCATTGAGGTGCGTGATGCGGTTGATGTCGTCGTCCGAAACGCCGACGAAGACCTCTGAGAGTTCTTCAGGGGCCGTCGGCCAGTTCGAGTCAGAGTGCGGGTAGTCCATCTCCCAACAGATGTTGTCGATTCCGATTTCGTGGCGGAGGATCACCCCGACAGGGTCGGTGATGAAGCAGGTGAGGAAGTTACGACGGAAAACGTCGCTCGGCTTCAGGTCGCCAAAGTCCTGGCCGGTCCACAAGTGGTGCATGTCGTAGGTCTTGTCGGCGCGGTCCATGAAATAGGGCACCCAGCCCGTGCCTCCCTCCGAGAGGGCGATCCGGAGGTCGGGATACCGGCGGGGAACTGTTGACCACAGCAGGTCGGAGGCCGCCGTAGAGACGTTCATGGGTTGCATCTGGATCATGACGTCCATTGGGGCGTCAGGGGCAGTTATCACCAATTGGCCCGACGATCCGAGGTGGATCGACAGCACGGTTTCGCATTCAACAAGAGCCTCCCAGAACGGATTCCAGTATTCGTCGTGAAAACTGGGCTGACCAAGTGGCACGGGGTTTTCGGTGAAAGTCATCGAGTGGCAGCCCAGTTGGGCCACCCGTCGGACCTCGGCCGCGCACTCCTCGGCCGACCAGATCATCGGCAGAGCCATGGGGATGAACCGCCCGGGATAGGAGCCACACCATTCGTGGATGTGCCAGTCGTTGTAGGCCCGGATGAGGGCAGCGGCGAATTCCTTATCGGGGTGGTCGGCAAATAGCCGACCGGCAAAGCCCGGAAACGACGGAAAGCACATGGACCCAAGCACTCCACCAGCGTCCATGTCCTTGATCCGCTCATCGATGTCGTAGCAGCCCGACCGGATTTCCTCGAACGAGGTCGGCTCGATGCCGTATTCCTCTTTTGGGCGGCCGGCAACGGCATTGAGTCCGACGTTGGGGATGATCGCCCCGTTGAACGTCCAGACGTCGCTGCCATTGTCAGTGTGGAGGAGCTTGGGTGCCTCGTCCTGCCACCGGTCGGCGAGGTGCTCATCGAACATGTGCGGTGGCTCACAGAGATGGTCATCCACGCTGACCAGGATCATGTCGTTCATATCCATGGCTTCCCTCCTTGGATCGGCCACGCAATATCGCTCCGGCGAAATCTAGTCGGGTGGCATCCCTGTGGAACCAGTTGACCGTTGGTCCCGTGCCTGTGGGACACGGAGTCGCCAACTGTCGGGGCAATGCGGGACAATACGTCTGTGGAATCGGTCAACGGAATAGTCGATATCGACCACCAACACCCAGACTTCGTCGCCAATCGTCATGGACGGTACGAGGAACTGAGGGCCCAGTGTCCCGTTGTCTACAACACTGCCTACGGGGGCTTCTGGCTGGTTACCGACTACGAGTCAGTCGCCACAGTGGCTCGCGACAACGAAACCTTCGCCCACCGATTCGACCCCAAAGCCGACGACGGGATCTCGTACCAGGGCATTTGCGGAATCCCTCGACCAAAGGGAACCCCGCGGATGGGTGTATCGGAGATCGACGGACCCGACCATGCCGACCTTCGGCGAGTTCTGAACCCGCACATGAGTCCCCAGCGGGTCGAGCAATTACGCCCCCGCATGGAGCAGATCTCGACGTGGTTTCTCGACGAGGTGATCGAAGCAGGCCGGGCCGATCTCGTCATCGACTACGCCACGCCAGTACCAGCGGTCCTAACCCTTGAATCGATGGGCATGCCTGCTGAGAACTGGGATCACTACGCCGAGTTCTTTCACGCCTCGGCCTCCTATGAACGCACAGACCCGAAACACATCGACGCCGCCGGCCGCTGGCAGGACATGTGGGATGAACTCGTGGGATTCGCTCGCTTCCGGCGGCGGAACCCATCGGACGACATCACCACCACCCTGGTGACCTGTGAGATCGCTGGACGACCTCTCACCGATTCAGAAGTCGGCGGGATCATGTGGAATCTGGTGGCCGGTGGCCTAGACACCACCACTTCGCTCGTGTCATGGGGGCTACACCATCTGGGTACGGTGCCCGATGCCCGGAGCCGTCTCCTAGCGGACCCGACGCTGGTGCCGTCAGCCGTTGAGGAGTTTCTCCGGTTCTACAGTCCGAGTGAGACCCTCACCCGCACGGCGACCCGAGACGTGGAACTGGGAGGGAGGCAGATCGCCCGGGGCGACGTCGTGATGATCAGCTGGGTATCGGCCAACCACGATCCCCAAGCTTTCGAGCAGGCTGACGAGATCGTTCTCGATCGAACCGCCAACCGGCATCTGGCCTTCGGCCTCGGTGGCCACCGATGCATCGGGGCCCCGGTTGCCCGAATGGAGGCAGAGGTCATGTTCCGTGACGTGCTCCACCGAATCCCCGACTACGTCATCGATGAGGACTTGTTCCGGCCCTATCCGGGGAACCTCCTCATGACCGGCGTGGTCTCCATGCCCGTGGTCTTCACCGCGGGTCGGAGACATGGCGAAAACGACCCCCTTGGTTCGCCACCAGGATGAAAGTCGCGGCCGGTAGGTGCCGGATTTAGCCCTGGACAACCCATGACCGACGAGCCGTTCCCTCCCTGCTTGCCTGTGTTCTCGTTCTAGAGGTCCGGGTGTTCAGCCGACCACCTCGTCGACCAGACCCCAGGCCAGTGCCGTCTGGGCGTCGATCGTCGTTCCGGTCAAACACATTTGGGCTGTCCGTTGGCGACCGATCCGCCGTGGCACGCTGACCGTTCCGCCTGCGCCGGGGATGAGCCCCATGGAGACCTCGGGGAGGGAGAACGTCGCCGACCCGGTGGCCTCCAGGCGTCCGGCGAATGCCGCCAACTCGGTCCCGGCACCGACCGCAGGGCCGTGGACCCGCACGGTGAGCCGATCGGCCAGCCGGTCTAGCCAGAGTCCCGCGTTGGCCGACGACCGGATCAGGTGCGCCGATGCTGGATTGTCGACCGAGCCGAACTCAGCCAGGTCGCCGCCGCAGGAGAAAGTCGGCCCCATGCCCGTCAACAGAACTGGACGACAGTCTCCGGGAGCGGTGAGCGGCCGGAGGGCTTCGACGAGGGCATCGCGCATGGCCGCGGAATAGGCGTTTCGGAGTCTTGGGCGGTTCAACGTCAGTGTCACGGTGTCGCCTTGGGCGTCCACGAGAACCGGGGGTTCCGGCTCGTCGGGCCTGACTCTTCGCCCCCGTGCCTCCAACCAGCGGGCGAACTCGTCACCGGCCTGCAGAGTCCCGTAGGTCGTCGACTCCAGCAGCAGTCCGGCCGACGTGTCCAGACCCTCGCCGTGTCGCAGTACCTGGCAGCAGGCCAGAGCGGCCTGTGGCGTGGCGGCCACCACGTCGGCGATCGCAGCGGCATCGACAGGGTCGTCGACCAGTACGTCAAAGGCGGGGGCGGTCCCTGGGGCAGCCAACCCGACAGAGATGACAGGCAGGCTGTTCAACGAGGCGGCGGCCTCCGGTGGCAGGAGGTGGGCGTCGGCGACGACCAGTAGCCACAAGTCACGCAGCGTGCCGATGTCAAGGTCGACGACCGGCGTGGCGAGGCGTGCGGACGCCTCGTCCACGGACAACACCTGGTGAGGAACCCTGCTGGCCACCCGTCCAGTCTGCCCGTGGCGTTGTCGCCGTCAGGCAGTGGAACCGTCGCCGAGGTGGGCCAAATCGGCCCGCAGGGCCCGCCGTAGAAGCTTTCCGGTGTCGTTGTAGGGGAGGGCGGCCACAAACTCGACGTGGTCCGGGGTGCGGTTGGAACGCAGCCGGTCGCGGACGGTCGAGCGGAGTTCGTCGGCAGTTGCCGCACACCCGGGGTGCAGGACCACTGCGGCGACGATCCGTTCACCCCACTGCCGGTCGGGTAGGCCGATAGCGGCGGCGTCGGCTACCGCTTCGTGGTGCAGAAGGGACTCCTCAATTTCACTTGGAGAGATGTTCTGCCCGCCTTTCACGATCACGTCGTCGATGCGACCCGTCACGTGGAGGAAGCCGTCAGCGTCCATCCACCCACCATCGTGGGTTAGGAACCAGCCGTCGTCGGTCAGGCGAGGAGGCGAGTCGCGGTACTCGCCGGAGACCTGTTCTCCTCGGACCCAGATCTCACCGGCTACACCGATCGGTACTTCGTCTCCGAGGTCGTCGCGGATCGTGATCTCGATGGCGGGGAGCGGTCGTCCCGCTGACCCGAGGCGTGCCCGGATCGTGGGTTCTGCGCTGGCCATGGCCTCCCGATGGTCGTCAGGCCCCAGGAGGGCCACCGTTGAACTGGTCTCGGTTAGCCCGTAGGCGTTCACGAAGGCGGTGGTTGGGAGCAGCTCCAGGGCTCGACAGATGGTCGGAAGCGGCATTCTGCCGCCGCCGTACGAAAGCGACCGCAGGGTAGGTAGCCCGGGACCGTCGGAACCCTCGGAATCTAGGAATCCGACGATACGCGTCAACATGGTCGGGACCACCATGGCGCTGGTCACCGACTCGGCCCGGACGAGGGCGACCCAATCGGCGGCGTCGAAGGTGGGAAGTTGCACGACCCGCCGTCCTGCGTAGACGTTGGAGAGGATGGCTGCGATGCCGGCCACGTGGTACGGCGGCACGCTCACCAGCGCAGCATCGTCTTCGGACGCCTGCATGAACTCCACCGATCCCAAGACGTACGACACGAGGTGTCGGTGGCGCAGCACTGCGGCTTTGGGCTGACCGGTGGTGCCGCTGGTGAACAACACGATGGCGGTGTCCTCGCCGGTCATGGTCCAGTCCGGGTCCTGCGGCTCGACGCCGCACACGAGGTCCAGCAGTCGGTGGCGTTCGATGACGTCAATCCCGGCGTAGCCGGCCAGGCGGTCGGGGTCGTCGGGGTCTACGACGACTACCGCCGGTGAGACCCTCGTAGTCAGTGCCAACAACTCCTCGTCGGTCAGCCGGTAGTTGAGAGGGACAAAGGGCAGGCCGGCCCAGGCTGCCCCGAACAGCGAGATGGGCAGAGCAACCGACGACAGATCCGCCATGGCCACGTGCGTGTTGTCGCCGCTCCGGAACCGCTCGGAGGCCGCCCCGGCCTTGTTGAAGAGGCCCCGGTAGGTGAGACCACCGTCAGCCGAGCCGATCGCAACCCGGTCGCCAAATCCCTCTGCTGCCATCTCCAGCAGCATCATCAGGTTCACGTTGATACCCGCTGTCGTTGTGGAGCTGCTGGCCGGGGATCAGTCGGAGGAGGGAAGCGGCTTGGCGTCCTTGAGCTCCAGGAGCATGTCTCCGATGCTGAGGGAGCCGTCCCCCGGTCGGGTGCACAACACCTCGACCGTCTCGTCTGGGTCCACATAGCGCTTGCCCAACAGGGTGCCGTCCGATGCCCCGTCCGTAGACACGCCGTCACCGGCCCCGGTTTCCGCCGGAACCATGGGTACACCGCCACACCGGAGGTCGACCTCGCCGGCGCCCTTCACCACGATCACTTGGGTGCTGCAGACACTGCTGGCGAACCGGCTTCCGGGCTTCAGATCTGACATCTGGCGGGTCTCCTGATGGGGCGGTCCGGTCCGCCCATGATCCCCTATGGGTCGACCCCGGTGCTACTCGGACTTGGGTCACGAAACCGGGGCCTGGCCTCCTCCGACGAGTTGACGGAAACCCGGTTGCTACCATCCGGCGGCCATGGCTGGTAGTTCCGATCCCGCTTGTCTGGTGGACGAGCTGACTGCCGACCACTCGGTCGGCGGCGACGCGTCGTCAGGTTGGGCCGCCTCGGGGGCAATGGCCCTCACCGGTCCGGCCGACGGTCTATCCCGCCCCGCCCCGGCTGCCCTCGTTGACGGCATGTGGCGCCTTGTCGACCGGTACGAGGCGCTGGGTGGCGACCCGACCGACGGCCCTGCGCTGCTCGGGGAGCGGGCTGCGCTGGCGGGCATGGGCCGACGAGGAGCGACCTCGGTGGGCGGACATGCACGCCTGATGGCCGCTAGGGACGGACCGGTCTGTGTGAACCTGGCCCGACCGGACGATCTGGCGGCACTTCCGGCGCTGCTTGGCGAGGACGTGGACCCCCCCTGCTGGCCCACTGTCGAACAGATAGTCCGGCGTTGTCTGTCGGCGGAACTGGTCGAGCGCGCCGACCTGCTGGGCATGCCACTGGGGGCACCCGGAACCGGCCCTGGGCGTCCTGCGGCCGTCACCGCCGGTGGCTCCTCGACCCGACGGTATGACCAGATCCTGGTGGTGGAGTTGGGGTCGTTGTGGGCTGCGCCACTCTGTGGTGACCTGCTCCGTCGGGCGGGTTGCCGGGTGG
Source organism: Acidimicrobiales bacterium (assembly GCA_022452035.1). Classification (NCBI taxonomy): domain Bacteria; kingdom Bacillati; phylum Actinomycetota; class Acidimicrobiia; order Acidimicrobiales; species Acidimicrobiales bacterium. The sequence continues at coordinate 17,789 of JAKURV010000022.1, forward strand.
TGAAGGTCGAGAGCCATGCCCGGCCCGACGGTGCCAGGCGTGGCCTTGCGGCCTTCTTCGACCTACTGAACGTCGGCAAGGAATCGGTTGTCGTCGACATGAGAACCGGGGCCGGCCGTGACGCTTTACACCGCCTCGTCTCGTCAGCGGACGTAGTGGTGGAGGCCAGCCGTCCGCGGGTGATGCGCCAGTGGGGGGTCGACGTTGACGTTCTGGTCGAGTCGGGCACTGTCTGGACATCGATCACCGGCTACGGGCGCACCGGACCTCGGTCGTCCGGTGTGGCGTTCGGAGATGACGCTGCGATCTCGGGGGGCCTGTTTCTGGAAGAGCCGCTGGGCTTCGTGGCCGACGCGGTAGCCGATCCTGCCACGGGGTTATTGGCCGCGGTCCTGACACTCGCCGCCCTGAAGAGCGGTCGGGGTCACCTGCTGGACGTCTCGCTGGCCGGTACGGCCAGATGGCTGACGGGCGACGGCCGGATGGTCGACGTCTCTAACGGCGTGGAGGTGGCCCAACCCAGGGCCCGGAACGCCGATGCACCGGCCAGAGAGATGGGTGTCGACACCGCCTCGGTAATGGCTGGACTTCTTACCTGAGGCGGGATCAGATTCGTGGGCCCACGACAGGTGGTGCCATGTACGACGAGGATCTTCGGCGTTTCGACGTACGTACGGTGATGGCCGACTACAACAACCGGGTGGCGGCCCTCGGGCCACCGGGAGCAGCGCACTAGCGTCGTCCACCGTGAGGTTCCCAATCGACGGCGTGCGGGTCGGCCACTGGACCGATGCCTCGTCTCGGACCGGTTGCACGGTGCTGCTGTTTCCGGTCGGGACGGTGGCCTCCGGTGAGGTACGGGGCGGCGCGCCGGCGACTAGGGAATTCGACCTGCTGGCACCGGAACGGACCGTGGACCGTCTAGACGCCCTGGTGCTGTCCGGTGGCTCGGCGTTCGGCCTGGCCGCCGCCGACGGGGTGGTCGGCCTCCTGGAGGAGAGGGGGGTGGGCTATCCGACGGGCGCCGGGCCGGTCCCCATCGTCGTCGGCCTGTCGCTTTTCGACCTGCTGGAGGGCGATCCGACGGTCCGACCTGGGCCGGCCGAGGGACGTCGGGCCGCCGAGGAGGCGTCCGACGATCCGGCAATCGGGCCCGTGGGGGCGGGGGCCGGCGCCACCGTCGGGACCTGGCGGGGCCGGGACCACGCCCGACCGGGAGGGATCGGTCTGGCCGTCGCTCGGCGGGGCGACCTGGTGGTGGCCGCCCTACTGGCCGTCAACGCCGCTGGGGACGTAGGCGATCCGGCCCAATCGGCTGCCGTGGCCGACGGTGTCTTCGCCGGGTGGCCCGAGCCGGAAGCGGGGCCCCTCGTCGGACGGTCCAACACGACCATCGGTGCCGTGGTCACCAACGCCCGGGTGTCCACTCACGGCTGCCTGCTCCTTGCCCAGTCGGCCCATGATGGTCTGGCCCGGGCCGTGTTCCCGTCCCATACCCGGATGGACGGCGACGCTCTGGTTGCCGCGGCCACCGGCGACAAGGCGGTCGACGAAGGCGACCTCGACGTCCTACGGGTTCTGGCGGTCGCCGCCGTGGAGCGGGCTGTCCTCACCGCCTGCTGACCGGGCCGGTCCGGCCGTCAGAACGGGGCCCGTCGGTAATCTGCCGGGGATGACCCCCTCAGAGGTACTTGCAGGGACGACAACCGGTGCCGCTTCGCGGATCATGGTGAACTAGCGGGTGTGGGACACGCGAGGTGGAGACCAGGCGGATCCTGTCTTGTAGCGCTCAGCCTTCTTGCGGCGTCGTGTAGTGGCGACTCCGAGCAACTCACCGAACTGAAGGATCAGGTCGCAGCCCTCGAGGAGAATGTCGAGCAGACCACGACGGCGGTTGCTCCGGCTACATCAGCGACAGCAAGTACTACATCGACTACTTCCGCGCCTTCCACGACGATCTCAACCACCACCCAGGTACCGGCCACGACCACGACCACGACCACCATCACGTCTGTTCCAGAGGAGCCGACAGTGGTGACTGAGCCTCCGACGACCACCGTCGAGGCCGAGCCGGTTCCCGCCATTTACGACTTTGCCGCCATCTCGCCAATCGTTCAGGACTTCATCGACAAGAAGCAGCTCAACGGCGCCGGCCTGATTGTGGTGCAGCGTGAGGACGGCGTTGTCTACCACGACCACTGGGGAGACTTCGGTCCAGATCGGATCTCGCTGATCGCCTCGTCGTCGAAGATGGTCGTAGCAGGCGTCCTCATGCGGCTCCACGACGACGGCCTCCTAGATATCGATGCACCGGTGGCCGACGTCGCCGAGTGGGGGACCGGGAACCCCGATATCACACCGGCCCAGTTGATCTCCAACAGTTCTGGCCTTGTCGGCCTGCTCCCGGATCTGACTTTCGCCCCGTACATGTGCCAGTGGCTTCCCAGCGGCACGCTCCAGGAATGCGCCGAGCAGGTGTTCACCACCACTTACGACGATGCAGACGTCGTTCCGCCGGACACGGAGTTCCGGTATGGCGGCGCCCAGTGGCAGGTCGCAGGTGCCGTCGCTGAGGTGGCCTCCGGGAAGTCGTGGGCGGTCCTGATCGACGAGACATACGTGCGGCCGTGCGGCCTTGAGGCACTGGCCTTCAACAACCCCTTCGCCCAGTTGGAGAGCGAGTCGTACCGCTACCCGGCAGCGTTCAACAGCGACCCGTCAACCCTCTCGCCGACCGACAACCCGAACATGGAGGCCGGCGCCTACGTGACGACGGGGGACTACGGCGCACTGCTCCTGATGCACCTACGCGGCGGCATGTGTGGAGATTTACGGGTCCTCTCCGCCGACTCAATCGACCGTATGCACTCTGATCGGATCTTGGAGGCCTTCGGGGGTGTCGCCTGGGGTTCCGGAACCGGGTACGGCATGGGCTGGTGGGTGGATCGTGAGACAGGGCGAATAAGCGACGGTGGCCTCTACGGCACCGTGCCCTGGCTAGACCTTGAGGACGGCTATGGCGCCTACCTGGTGGTCGAAGCTGACTCGCTGACCGGAAACGCACTTGCCGACCTGTTGTATGACGTCGTGGAGGTAGCGGTCGCCAAACGAATCCAGTGACCGTTCGTTGAAGGGACCCCGTCGGGTGCGGCGTCAGGAGCGGACACCCCGCCAGGTAAGGCGGGAACCCAACAGGTGGCTGGTCGGGGTGACAGCGGCTAGGGCAACCAGGAAAGCGGCCAAGGGGCCGAGCCCAAACCAGTTGACCAGGGCATTGATGACGGCAAGCCGCACGAAGAGCAGCACCCCGAGCGCCAACTGCACACCGACGAGGCGCCGGAGCCGGTCCAGGGCGCTGCGGGCCGCCCGACCGGCGAAGGTCCACAGGTCGTGGAGAAGGACGGTTAGGAGAATCCCTACCTCTCCAGCGATGGCCGCCGACCGGGTGAGGTTCCAGCCCTGCACGTCGAAGATCCAGAGGAAAGCCAGGGCATCGGCGATCAGAGCCAGGCCCGTGACGGCTAAGTAGCGAACTAGCGCCCGGCTCCGCAGGGGGTACAGGCGAAGACGCATTAGGTGGCGGAGGTAACCGACGTAGTGGCCGATCGCCACCTTGGACTGGCCTCGCTGGCGTTCCAAGAACACGTAAGGCCTCTCAACCACCCCGCGCACGTCGCCCCGGGCCAGAACCTCCAAAAGGATCTTGTAACCCACCGGATTGAGGTCGGTGTCGGCAACCACCTCACGGCGGACCACGAAGTACCCGCTCATGGGGTCGGTCACCCGGCCGACTGTTCCCGGGAGGAGCAGCAGGCCCAGGGCCTGGGCACCGCGGGAGAGCAAGCGCCGGGCTGTCGACCAGTTAGAAACCCCTCCTCCAGCGACGTGCCGGCTGGCCACGGCCACGTCGGTACGGTCGTCCATGGCGGTGAGCAGGTCGGCCATTACCTCCGGCGGATGCTGGCCGTCACCGTCGATCACGCCGAGGAGTTCGCCCCGGGCGTGTGCCCATCCGCAGGTCACCGCGGTAGCCAGGCCAGAAGCACCGCGTCGTCTCAGCACCCGTAGTCCCGGCAGGTCGTCGACCAGGGCACCGGCCACCTCCCAGGTGCGGTCCGGACTGTCGTCGTCGACCACGAGCACCTCGAAGCCGACCCCGGTGGACGAGAGAGTCCGGTGGAGTCCTCGCAGGAGTGCCTCGATGTTGGACGCCTCGTCGTAGGTGGGGACGACGACGCTCAGTCGTACCGAGGGATCATGATCTCTGGAAAGGGAAAGTGGTTGGCCGTCCACCTCGACGACCGCGTGGCCGGTCACGGTCGCTCCTTGCGGTGTCCGTCGGGGTCGGGGCGCAACGTATCGGATCGGAGGCGGTGGCCGTGTGGCCTGCCAGAATGCAGGTGGGCCGGTAGCTCAGTGGTTAGAGCAGGCGACTCATAATCGCTCGGTCGTGGGTTCGATCCCCGCCCGGCCCACGAGGTCCGACCACGAGTGCAGGGGTCGGTTAGGGAATGCCGACCGATTTGAGCCAGGTTGTCCACCGTCCTGGTGGAGAACCGGCCGTTATAGGTGTGACTGCCCTGTGGTTGGCGTGCACGCCTCTGGTCGGTGGAGGATGGCGGCGTGCCCCGATCGGTATTCGTCCACGAGACCATCGACATTGTCGGTCAGGGCCAATACGCCTACATGGATCACGTCCGGGGCGAGCCGACCAACCGGATGCCGGACATGACCACACTGCAGGGCTCCTTCTTCGTCCTCGGCTTCGGCGGTGGACGTTGGCCCCAGGTGGTGAACATCTGGGACTGCGGTGAGGATGGCTGGGAGGGATGGCGGCGAAACCTCGACCGGCTCAACCTGAAGCGTCGCAGCGCCTTCTACGGCGACTGGTGGGACGAGGCTTCCCAGTGGAGGACCGGAGGGTACGACCGGGTGTGCGCTGGGGTTCCCGGGTCCCCAACCACGTCAGAGATAGCCGAGCGGGGCATAAGGGGGTCGTTGTTCGTCAACGAGGTGTTCACGGTCCGACCGGGGACGCAGGTGGAGTTCCTGGCCGGGGTGGTCGAACGTCGGGTTCCCGTGTTCGCCGACCACGGGGTAGTGGCCACAGGGCTTTGGGAGGTGACCACTAACTCCACGGAAGTGGTCATGGTGTGGGCCACGACCGTCGACGACTGGGTCCGGATGCGCCGCAGCCTGGACTCTGCCCGTGGTCTCGACGACGGGGATCCCGACGACCGCCTTCTCGATTGCCGGGTCCTGGTCGACAGCTACGTGACTGCCGGCGACACCCGGCTAATGACCCCGCTCCCCGGGACCATCTACGGCCCGGAGGGTTGGGAAGAAGCCGATCTCGACGACTGGCTGGAGGGCACGATCCCGGAGAAGTGACACCGGCCCGCTGACCTGCCGTGCGAGGCTTCACGAGGAGGTCTCGTGGAGTTCATTCTGCTCATCGGGTTGGTTTTCGGCATCGTCGTATACCGCAGACGGGCTGATGGGCGCCGGGTCGACATCGGTCTGATGGCTCGCCGACTCTTCGAGTTCGGCTTCCTGTACGGCCTGGTCGTGGCCACCGCCATCGGCGCCACCGGTGCCCTGAGCCGCCTGGTAGAGGTGGTGGAGGACGGTCGCCGGACCGAACCGGAAGGACTGGCCCTCTGGCTGAGCCTGGTGATTGTGGCCGGCTTGGCCCTAGTCGGCATGGTTGTCTGGCTTCGCCGACGGTTCCAGACATCAGAAACCGAGGCGGGATCCGGCGGGTGGTCGTTCTACCTGTCGGCCATGGACCTCCTGTCGACCGGCATCGTCGTGGCGTCGGCCATCAACGTCCTCGGGTGGCTGCTCGACGGATGGTCGTTCAGCTCCTGGTCCGTGGCCGCTGTACCGGTCTGGCTCATCGTCTCGGTCATTCACTGGCGCCTACCCGGCACCCGCCGCCTCCTCCACTACCTAGTGGCCTCGAGCGCCGCCCTCCTCGGTATGGCGGTCAGCACAGTGGTGATCGTCGAACACCTCCTCCAATGGGCTTACGAGGGAGCGATGCCCGACCCGCTGCCCTTCCACTACGTCGGGGACACCTCGTGGGCGAACAGCTGGGACGGCTTACGGGGATCCCTGGCGCCCCTACTGGCCTTCGGAGTGGCCTGGTGGTGGTACTGGTGGCGGCACGCCCGGACCTTCGAGCGCAGCCCAGAGCGCGATGGCTACGTACTCGTTGTAGGGGTGCTGGGCGGCCTGGCCACCACCGTGGTTGCCGCCTCAGGCATCCTCCACACGCTGCTCTCGTGGCTGCTCGTCGGGTCGTCGCGTGACGGCTCGGCGGTTGACCATTTCCACATCCTGTCGGTCTTCGCCGCACTCCTCGTGGTCGGCATGGCCCTGTGGGCCTACCACCGACGCGAGGTCCCCCACGCCGTGCACCGGCAGGCCGACGGTCGAGACGAGGTGGCCCGTCTCTACGACCACCTCGAGTCGGGCGTGGGACTGGTGGCTTCAACCATCGGAATGGCCGTCCTGCTGGGCATCGTGTTGAACGAGGTGTTGCCGGCTGGCGAAGACTGGGACATCGACGTGGACGAGCTGGTGGCCTTCGCCCTGACAGCACTCCTTGTCGGGGGACCGATCTGGAACCGGGCCTGGCGGCGGATCAAAGCCCATGCCGGGACGGTGGCTGAGGAGACATCAGCCGTTCGACGGATCTACCTGTTTGCCGTGTTCGGCACCACGGCCCTTGCGGTGCTGGGGAGCTTCCTGGCCATGGTCTACATGGTGGTGTTCGCGCTCCTGGACGGGAGCCTCGAAGCCGAAACCCTGGAGGGCTTCCGCATCCCACTGGCCCTCGTCGGCGCTACGGCCGGCGTCGCCGTCTACCACGGCCGGGTGCTGCGGTCCGGCCTGCGGGCTGTTCCGGTGTCCAGCCGCCCTTCACCACGCACGGTGACCGTGGTCGGACCCCCCGTCCCCGCCTTGGTGGCGGCCCTCCAGAAGTTGTCCGGCCTGAGGCTCGTCGAGCACCGACGGCTCGACGTCTCCGGCGAGGTCGACCTTGACCCGGAGCCCGTCGTCGAGGAGGTACGCACCGGATCCGGAAACATGGTCGTGGTGGTGTCGGCCGCCGGCTCTACCGAGGTCATCCCGGTCGCTGACTAAGTAGCCATCCGGACTGCTCCGGCTGGGCTTACCCCAGGGTTGTGGACCACCATCGGGACGTGGTCATCGAAGAGGGCACAGACAGCGGTCGGGAGGAGGTCCCGGGTCACGAGGTGAGCGTCGTTCGTGATGTCGCAGCGGGCCCGGAGGTCGTCTGGGACCTGGTTAGCGACCTGGTCGGCATGGGGCGCTGGTCGCCCGAGAACCAAGGTGGGCGTTGGATCGACGACGCGACCGGGCCGACCGTAGGGGCTGTCTTCCGGGGTCGAAACCGCATCCGGTGGCGTCGGTGGCAGACCAACGTGACCGTCATCGAGTGCGATCGGCCTCGCAGGTTCGCGTTCCGTCTGAAGATCGGTTCGCTGGGAGGCTGCGACTGGTCCTACGACATCGTGCCCACGTCGGACGGTTGCCGGGTCACTGAGTCATGGGTCGATGACCGCTCACCGGCCCTCGCCCGGATCGGGTGGCTGTTCACCGGGGTGGCCGACCGGGCCGCTCACAACCGGGCCACCATGGAGCGGACACTGGAGAACCTGGCCGCCGCAGCCGAGGCAATCTGAGCGGATTCAGTCCCAGCCGTTCCAGGAGGTCACCGCGGCGGCTCCGCCGTCACGTTGAGCGGGCCGGAAGTCGGTACCCAGGGTGTGGCCCACGGTAATGAGCGCCACCTGGCTTACCGAGTCGTGGGGGATGCCCAACAGGGCGGAAGCCTCCTCTTCGAACATGAGGTGGATGGTCGTCCAGCAGGTGCCCAGTCCTCGTTCCCGGGCGGCCAGCATGAAACTCCAGGCGCTAGGGATGATGGATCCCAGGACCGATGCCGCTCCCATACCCGACCGGTCGATCCGGCCCTCGATGCACGGGATCACCATGGCCGGCACCCGGTGCATGTTCTCGGCCAGGTAGGTGGCCGACTCCATGACCCGCATCTGCTGAGCGGCCCGATCAGTGGGAGCGCCGTCGGCCAGTGCTCCGGCGCTAACCGCCATCGTGGTGTACAGGTCCCAGCCGCGGCGGTACAGGTCGGCCAGACCGGCCCGCTTGTCGGCGTCGGTGACGACCACGAACCGCCATCCCTGCCGGTTGGACCCGGTCGGTGCCTGCACCGTGTACTCCAGGCACTCCCGGAGCAGGTCGTCATCCACCGCACGGTCGAAGTCGAGCCGCTTACGGACGGCACGGGTGGTGGAGAGCAGTTCGTGGACCGAGAGGCCCAGTGTCCGATCATCGCCGGTCGGTTGAACGCTCATCGGGAGCCTTCCACCAGGTCGCGAATTCCTTCGATGCACCGTCGCATATTGACCGCCTGTTCCTTCTGGCGACTAGCGATGATCTTCGCCTCCATGTCGGGCATCTGTTCGATGACCGCCGTCAGGCCCGACGGCCCTGGTCCCAAAACCATGGCGAACCGTAACCGAGCGGCCCCGGCCAGCGGGATCAACTCGAGGCTCCACTGGGCGGCAGGGTTATCGGCGTCCACCGAGTTCCAGGCGAACAGCCGGTCGGGCTCGTAGCCGACCACGTGGCAGGTCACCTCCCATTCGCCGCGATCGTCGCGCCGGTTCCTCCCGAGGAACGTGGCTCCCACGCCGGGCTCGCTGGAGATCCACTCGGCACCCTGGAACTCATTGCTGAACTGGGCCGGCAAGTTGATGTCGACGACGTAGGGCCAGATCTCCTCGGGCGGGGCCTTCACGTCGACCTCCACAGTGACCCCGGGGCCATCAGCGAGCATCGGTGGACCATCGGCGGGGCCCTGCGTTGTGCGGCCCCAGCGGTCGAACCAGGTGATCTCCCGGGCTGATTTGCGAGGCGCCGGTTGGAACTCACCGCCGGTCGTCCACCCCACAGGGAACAGCACGATCTGGCTCACTCCTGCCGGGATGTCCAGCAAATCAGCTACCCGGTCGGCGGCTGCCAGGTGGAGAGTCGTCCAGGCGCTTCCCAGGCCGCGGGACCGCAGGGCTAGGCAGAAACTCCAAGCGGCCTGGACCACCGAGTCAAAAAGGCCGGGCCGTCCGCCTCCGTCGTGCTCGCCGTAGATGGTGACCAGCACGAGAACCGGGACATCCTGCATGTGTCGGGCAAGGTGGGCGCCGGACTGGAGGGTCCGCTCGTTTCGGTGGCCGCTGCCGGCAAACTTTTCGGCATTCTCCATGATCCAGTTGCCGCCCGATTCCCGGTAAAGGTCAGCCAGAGCGGCCTTGGTGGCCGGGTCCCGGATGACCAGCCACCGGCGACTGGTCTGGTTTCCACCCGTCGGAGCCTGCTCAGCGATGTCGATGCAGTCCAGCAGGACGTCCTCGGGCACATCACGTTCCAGGTCGAGTCGACGACGGACCGACCTCGTCGTGGTCAGTAGCCGGTCGGTTTCGTCTACGGGGAAGCCCATGACCGGATTCCACCACAGGCCATTCGGCCCGCCGTGGTCGGGCTAGCCAGGGTGACGGGCCTGTCAGGCCTCCTCGCCCAGCCAGGCCGGCGCCTGGTCGAGCAGGTACTCGCTGATGGCCCGAGACCGGTCCAGGGCATCACACATCCAGTTGGTGTCGTCGCCCCGGAACAGGGAGGCCAACGGTGTTTCCAGACGGGCTGTCACCCCGATGGACCGTTGCGGGGCATCAGTGACCATCTCAAAAGAGTCGACGGCCGACACCTGGGTGGGCAGGTCGGGGCCGCCGAGGCCGGCCAGCTCGGTGGCCAGCACCAGAAGATCGGGGCCGTGCTCCAGCGGGGGGAGGGCCCAGGTGAACATCAACTGCACCACCAGATCGTCGCTGGGGTCGACGTCCTCGGGCAGTGACATGACCTCGTCCTCGAAGGCCATGAGGGTGCGGGGCTCAAGGTCCAGAGAGAGGTGGAGGTCGAGGGGGCCGCCGCAGGCCGCCTCCGGGTGTAGGTCGACCTCGAAGGCCTGACGCATCGAGTAGGTCTCGACGAAGTGCCTCTCGTCGTGCACGTGGAAACCGTGCTCGGCAGCATGGTCTTTGAGATCGGCGATAAAACCGGCGATGTCGACGACGGCCACTAACGGTCCTCCGGGTCCACGGGGTTATGTGTTGAACAACAGGGTAGAGCCAACTATCAACCGCGGCCCAGTGGTTTGGCACACTTGTCCAGTGACCGATGACGTCGAACGGCTAGGAGACCCCGCCTCCGTTCTGAGCGACCTCCACGACGCCGTGGATGCGGTGGCGGCCGCTTTCGAAGGCCTTGAGGACTGGGGCCCCTCGGAGGGGCCGACCGGCCAGTACGTGAGCGACGTGGTGGCGGACCGGGTCGTGCACGGGATCCTCGACCCGCTGGGCTACGGGGTGCTGAGCGAAGAGTCTGGTCTGACCGCTCCAACTGTGGACGGGGCGCCGGTGGTCGTCGTGGATCCGTTGGACGGTTCCACCAATGCCTCCCGGGGCCTGCCCTGGTTCGCTACCAGCCTCTGCGCGGTGAGCTCCGACGAGCCGTTGGTGGCCGTGGTGGCCGACCTGGTAAGCGGGGTCCGCTACGACGCAGTGCGGGGGTGGGGCGCCCGCCGGGATGGCGAGCCGATCGCCCGGACAAGCGCCCCGCCGCTGGACGAGGCGATGGTGGGCCTTTCCGGGCTACCACCCCGCCATCTGGGGTGGGGCCAGTATCGGTCCCTCGGAGCAGCGGCCCTCGACCTGTGTGCGGTAGCCGACGGCCGCCTGGACGGCTACGTGGACTGCTCGGTCGACGCTCACGGAGTGTGGGACTACCTGGGAGCCCTGCTGGTCTGTTCAGAGGCCGGCGTCGAAGTAGTGGACGCCTTTGGCCGGGAATTGTGCGTCCTTGATCCGGAGGTTCGCCGGACCCCGGTGGCTGGCGCCGGCCCGGCGCTGGCTGAGGCCCTGATAGAGGCCCGTCGCACCTTCTAGGGCCGATTGGACGAAACGCCGCCGGTAGGGTGCCCGCTTCCGGGCGCGTAGCTCAGATGGCTAGAGCACCTCCCTTACAAGGAGGGGGTCGGGGGTTCAAGTCCCTCCGCGCCCACCAGGAACATTGAGAAACCAGGACATTTCGCCGCGCTGGAAGTCGTGGGGGAGCGTTGATGCCGGACCCGGACCGATCGAGGTTCTCTCGGCTATAGCCAGTCCTCTTGGTAGGGGGTGAGGCCGAGCGGGACGGCGCCGGCCTCGGTGATCAGCACCATCTCTTCGAGCTTGACGCCGTCAGGGCCGCCGGTCTCGCCGGCGTAGCTCTCGATGCACAGGGTCATGCCGACCTCGAGCTCGCCGTCGTAGCCGCCGCCGTATGCGCCGGGGATGTGGAGCTTGTCGGGCGACATGATGATCGGCCACTCGTTCTCGAGGCCGAGGCCGTGGAAGATCGTGGTGAAGTTCTGCTCGGCGAGTTCCGCCGAGTAGCAGAAGCCCTTTTCCATGAGCTCGAGGAACGACAGGCCGGGCTTCAGCAGCTCCATGTTGCGGTGGACGTGCTCGAAGCAGGCGGCGTAGAGGCGGCGCTGCCGGTCGTCGGGCGTACCGTCGACCATCCACGTGCGGGAGATGTCGTGGGCGTAACCGTACGGGCCGATCAGGTCGGAGTCACAGCCGATGATGTCGCCCTGTTGGATGACCCGAAGGCCGGTCTCCTGGGCCCACGGGTTTGTCTTCTCGCCAGACAGGAGATAGCGGGCGTTGATCCACTCGCCTTCCCACTCGATGTTGGCGGCGTGGAGATGAGCCCAGATGTCGGACTCGGTGACGCCGGGCTTCGTCGCCGCGAACATGCGCTCGAACCCGTCGTGGCAGGCCTTCGCCGACAGGCGTTGCGCTTCGAGCTCTTCGGGGCCCTTGACGGCGCGGGCCCGGTAGATCGCGGGGTGGCCGTCGACGACGCGGATGCCGCGACGCTCGAGTTCTACGGCCTGGAAGTGGCTGAGGCGGTCGATGCCGACCCGCAGGTCGTCGGGCGACGTGCGGCGGATGAGTGAATCGATCTGGTCGGCCCACTCGCGCAGCGAGGTGTCGAAGTTGTCGGCACCGTCGCTCATGAAGCCGACCGGGCGGGCGACGTGCACAGCATCGATTGTGTCGAGGTGGCCGTGGTAGGCGTCGTGGCCGGCAACCCAGTCGAACAGTTCGGTGGTCCCGTCGGCGGCCATGAACAGGTAGCGGCACTCGTGGTTGAGGGCGTACACCTGCACGTTCCGGGAGTCGGTGGCGTAGCGGATGCTGACCGGGTCATAGATGAGCAGGGTCGGGATATCGAGCTCCTGCATCATCTGGAGTAGCCGGTCCTTGCGGTAGTGCCGCATCCGGTGGACCGTCGCGTCGGGCAGGGTCTCGACCATCAGAGCCGCCTCTCATTCGGGGCCGTAGCCGGGAGTGTTTCGCCTCCCTAGCAGGGCGACCACCGGAATAGCAGTCAGCAGAAGCACACTCCCGAAGATCAACATCGGGTTCACACGCTGGGGCTCGTCTTTAGATTCGGGGCGAGAATCAAGACTATTGAGCACCGCGATATTTTCTGGCGGTGGGGGAGTCTCGTACCAGCGACTCACGCCCCCGACTCCTTCGTTACGGTTGGGAACGTTCGCAACCGGAGTCCCGAACTTCTCCACATAGCCAATCGATACCGTGAATCGTGCGGGTTGTGTTCCCGATATGAGTACCTGGTAGGTCCCGTCACTTCCTATTTCAGTGTGTTCGAGCAGCCGGACGTAGTTAGTCCTGCTGAAGGGTTCCGCAAACTTCACGCGGAGGTCAGCTTCGAGCTCGAGCACCGTTTGATCGGGACGCACCAGTTTGACCGCGGGAAGGGCCACCTGAGACAGGGCGTTTTCTGGAGCGAGGTCCGGAATGAGGAGGGACAGGATGATGTTCTCGCCCTGTGGAATCTGAAATTGGAAGCCCCTCTGATCGCCTGGTGCGAGCAAGGTTCCGTAGAGCGCGAAGGAGATCCGACCGTCAGGCAGGAAGGGCCCCTCAGCGGGCTCACTCTGCTGCTCTTCGAGTAACAGTGGGTCGTGGGCCTGAGCCACTGGAGCACCAACTGAAACACCGGCAAGCAAGGTCAGCACCACGGCACCAAGTCGTGCAATCCTTCGATTGTGCAAACGTTTCATAGTCAGTCGCCTTAGGACAGGTTTCGATCTCCACGGAGGTTTCAGCCGCCTCCGAGAGGAGGTGTTGTGAGTTGAGCGAAGATTGCTGTGCTAGTTCTCCACTTCAACTCCGCCGTGTTTCGTCAAGCGGAGTTTGGTCATCGGTTCAGACGCGTAGGGATCTGCCCGTGGGGCGTCCTTGAATCGTTCACGTGCTGAAATGGGTATCGCACCGTCTTCATCTACCAGCCCGTAGTGGGAACCCAGATCTGTAGTCCAGTGGACTCGACCAGTCATTTCGAGCCGGCCTTGGTCTGCAGCAACGGCGGCTACCACCCTCCCTACAAAGATTGGTGTTTCGACGCCCTCGGTCAGGACCGAGGCACCTGCAGATGCTTGGTCTTGGATGAACTCAGTACGAACAGGTCCAGGTCTGAGGCCGATCACAGAGACACCTTTCGATAGGAGTTCTAAACCGAGATCGTGGGTCATGCGATCTAGTGCAGCCTTCCCAATGCTGTAGGCAGCATTGAATAGGTAAGTGAACCCTGCAGGGCTAGTGATGTTGAAGATCATCGAACCCTCGTGTTGCAACAACAAAGGGGCGGCACTTCTAGAAGCCACATAGTGCGAGCGAAGTCCGATTCCGACTTGGCCGTCCCAGATTTCCAGCGGGTGTTCCCAGAAACCTCCTTCCCAGGCGGGAGGGTCGGGAATCTTGAAAACGTTGTTCACGAGGATGTCCAAGCCGCCGTGTTCCGATTCCACGAGTTCAAATAGTCCGTCAATCTCGCTATCAACAGCGTGATCAACTTCAACGGCATGGCCTTGGCCGCCAGCTAGCGATACGAGTTCTGCAGTCGTGTCAATCGTGCGGTCACCGCTTCCTCTAGTACGGCCCGTCACATACACCGTCGCGCCCGCCTCACCGAGTCCGATTGCGATTCCCTTGCCGATCCCCCGACTAGCACCTGTAACCACTGCGACTTGTCCGGCGAGCGGAGATGTTCGATTCATTTGAGAAGTCCTCCAAGTTCTGGGGGTGTTGCGTCTCTCAGGACAGGATTCCATCCTCCAGTAGTGAAACGCACAGGTCAAAGTGGCTATCCGGCTGGCTGGTGAGTCCAGTTGAAGTTCAGACACCTCACTTGGGATGCCTCAAGGCCCAGTGCTACCGTCCCCACGCGATTAGGGGGTCCAACTTGTCGGACGCAGACAACTCGATCTTCTCGTCCGCCCGCTACGACGCGACCCGTGCACCGATTGAGGACGCCGCGCCTCTGCCACCTGACGTCTACTTTTCTCAGGAGTGGTACGACCGCGAGATTGAGACAATCTTCCGGAAGCGTTGGCTTGTCGCTACTCGTGAAGAAGAGATTCCAAATCCGGGTGATTACGTCCGGTTGGACATCGTGGGTGAACCGTTGTTGATCGTCCGCGATGACGAAGGCCAGGTTCGGGCTCTATCGGCATCCTGTCGCCATCGCGGTTCGGAGTTGATGACTGGCCATGGGAACTGCCGCAAAATTGTGTGTCCCTACCACGCGTGGACCTACTCGCTTGAAGGGAAGTTGCTTGCGGCGCCGTCAATGAAAGATGCGCGGGGATTTGAGAAATCTGATCACAATCTTCCCAGCGTGCGTGCCGAAACCTGGGGTGGCTTCGTATTTATCAATTTTGACCCTGATGCCGTCTCACTCATGGAGTCGCTCGGTGGACTCGTTGACCGTCTGGCCAGTTATCGATTCGAAGAGATGAAAGTCACCAAAAAGTGGGAGAACCGGTTCAACGCGAACTGGAAGATCTGGGTGGAGAACTCCCGGGAGGGCTACCACGTGCCGACCGTGCACCGCGGATCTCTTGACACCTTCTACCCCGGTGCCGTTCGAACCGTCTTTCAAGCTGAGGGCGAACCGATGGTGTACGCGATCAACAGTAGCGACAACGAAAACGGTCTCTACGTTCCCCGCAACCACACCCTGCCCTTTGTTGACGGCCTCTCAACCCAAGACAACGAGAGCACCCACTTCATAATCCATTACCCGCACCTTCTCCTGAACGTTCCTCCCGACCGGATCACGTTTCACCAGTACTTTCCAGAGGGGCCCGAATGGACACGGATCGTCTCGTGGTGTTGCTTCCCACAGTCCACTATCGACCTACCCGAGTTCGAGACCGAAGTTGAGGAGAAGTACTACCCGTCGATGGATGTGTTTCTCGCCGAAGACAAGGGTGTGTGTGAGATCGTTCACCGAGGCATCGGCGGACAACTCGCCAAGTTGTCGCGGTACTCGCCGACGGAAGAACAAACCGTTCACGAGTTCTCTAACTACGTGCTCGACCATGTTCTCGGCCCGGCGAACAGCCGCTGACAGGGTGCTGAAGTGACCACCCGCGAGAACATCTCTATACCTAACGTCGCTGAACCAGTCGATGCACGGGCGGGGTCACAGTGCATCCGTAAGGGCAACCTGTTGTTTATCTCCGGCCAGATCGCCTTTGACAACGGAGAACTGGTTGGGCCCGACGACCCGCTAGAGCAGTGCCGCCAGTGCCTTCGACATATCGAAAGCTACGTCGCTAAGGCTGGCGGGACGCTCGATGACGTGGTGTCGCTCGACATCTTCCTCACCGACATCGGATACCGGCCAGCCGCAGGCCAAGCCCGGGCAGAGTTCTTCAAAGCGCCTGGTCCCAGTGCCACGGTTGTGGGCGGAGTAGATCTCGCCTTTGAGGGGCTCCTGGTGGAGATCAGCGCTCGCGCTGTCCTGTCCTGAAAGTCATGAAGGACGGGTGGGCTCAGACTGTTCTGGGGCCGGTAGATGCCGCAGATCTCGGCATCACGCTGGCTCACGATCATGTCCTCATGGACGGCTCGTTCATGTATGTCGATCCACCAGCCAGTGTCGATCAGCACTTCGCCGACGAGCAGATCACGCTCGATAACCGGGGTTGGGTCGCGTATCACTGGACGTCAAGTCATCACAATGTGCATCTCGATTCCGAGGATGTGGCAATCGCAGAGTTACAGCGGTTCGTCGCTGCTGGCGGACGCACTGTCGTGGATCCCACCAACAAAGGCCTTGGCCGCGATCCGGGACCCCTTGCCCGCATCGCGAAAGCAACAGGTAGCCACATCATCATGGGTTCCGGCTACTACCTGGGCGGCACACACCCTGACGACATGAGCGACCGGGCGATGGATTCCATTGCCGAAGAGATCATGGCCGACATCCAGGTCGGGATTGGGAACACCGATGTGAAGGCTGGACTGATTGGTGAGATCGGCTGCACTTATCCCTGGCTGCCCAACGAGAAGAAGAGCCTCCGGGCCGCAGTGGCTGCTCAAGTCGAGACCGGAGCACCCCTCATGGTTCATCCCGGCCGTGATCCGATATCGCCCGTGGAGATCGTGGAGATCGTGGATCAGGAAGGTGGCGACCTCAACCGCACGATCATCTGTCACATTGACCGTACCTGCACCGATCGGTCCTGGCTCAGTGACATGGCGGCTACCGGCTGCTATCTGGAGTACGACCTATTCGGTAACGAGAGCTCGTGGTACCCGCCTAACCCAAAGGTCGACATGCCCTCTGACGCCGAGCGAATGGATGTCGTGCTCTGGCACTTTGAACAGGGCTTGGAGGACAAGGTGCTCCTATCACACGACATTGCCACCAAGCACCGGCTCCACGCATACGGCGGTCTCGGATACGACCATCTGCTCACCAACGTCGTACCTCGTTTACGTCAGCGAGGACTATCCGAAGCAGAGGTCAACACGCTGATCATTGATAACCCTGCTCAGATATTCGGGTTCGCATCACCAGACGGATCTCTGTAGTGAAGGTTGTGATGAGTGTGTCGTGCGATCTGCTGTGAGTAGCCCGGTGAGAGACCACCAGTTGGTGTTGTGAAGACCTCTACCTCCGTTCTAGCTATCGGCACTGCGATCCTGATCGGGGTTCTCGTGGCCCTCGCTGGGAGCTCCGGAGGCCTTCGGTGGGGCGGCTTCCCGATCTTCGCGTGGGGCGCCCTCCTGGTCTTCTTGGTGCAGTGGGTCGTGTTTGTTCCTTCATGGTTTGCCCACACTGAGCACTTCTTCGACCTGACGGGGTCCCTCACGTATCTCGCCGTTGTTGCCCTCACACTGCTCTCCCGTGGTTCCGTAACCCCCTATTCCTTGCTTGTTGCCACCATGGTCACGGCCTGGGCGTTGCGGCTCGGGGCGTTCCTCGCGGCTCGTGTCAGGGCCGCTGGTTCCGACTCCCGATTCGATGCCATGAAGTACCGGTTCGCCTGGTTCCTTATGACCTGGACCCTGCAGGGACTCTGGGTCCTGCTGACCGCCGGGGCTGCCTTGGCCGCCATCACTAGTCCCGAAGACCGGCAAATCGACGCCTTTGCCCTCCTAGGGGCGGCAC
>JAKURV010000023.1 GCA_022452035.1 Acidimicrobiales bacterium
TAGGTCTTGCACGCCGGGGGCGTACAACATTGCGCGAACACCGCTCTACTGGACGGTGGTGTGTTGTCGCCACAATTCTTCCACCGCCCTAATTGAGGGCCAAGTCATTCGACCTCGATGTATATGCACTCTCCGGGGCACTCCTCAGCGGACTCAATGGTGGCGTCCAAATGCTCGTCAGGGACTCCGGCCATGCCTCCGGCCATCTTGTAGACGGGCTCACCTGTGGGGGAACCGTCGGGGCCGTACATCGTCGGCCAGTCGGCTTCCTTGACGTAGGCCAGCCCGTCGTCGTGCATCTCAAAGATGTCGGGGCAGATCTCGGCACAGATGCCATCACCAGTGCAGAGGTCTTGGTCGATCCAGACCTTCATGGGATCAAGTTAGTTCGACTGTTGAGGGATTCAATTTCGCCCCGCCCCCCTACGGGGTGGGGTGACAGACTCAGACCGTGAAGAAGTACGTGGTCCTGGTGGCTTTGCTGCTGGTTGCCTCCGCGTGCAGCAGCAATGTGGAAACGACCGCACCCGTTGCCACCACTTCTGTTCCGACACCTACGACGGCTATTCCCTCCACGACTGGTGCACCAACGACCACCGCCGCACCAACCACCACCGCCGCACCGACCTGGACGTCTGATTCGACCTGGGACATGTGCCTCGTGACCGCCCCCGGCGGCCGCAGGTACGAGTGGCTCAACCACGAAACCTGGATGTCCCTCGAGCGGCAGCGCCGGGAAATCCAGAGATCCCTCACGCCGGACGGAGGTGGCGCCACCACCGCATCCGCCGCTTCTCGGGAAGCGGGTGACCACGTGGCCCTGATCGACGGCTTCGCTGACGCGCGCTGTGACCTCATCGTCACCATCGGAGCCGAAATGGGCGAGGCGACGACGGCCAATGCCCGTCGGCATCCCGATGTCGCCTTCATCGGCATCGACCAGCACCACGGCGAGGAACTCCCGAATCTGGCTGGGCTGGTCTTCCCCGAGGATCGTGCAGGGTTCCTCGTCGGAGCACTCGCCGCGTCGGCGACCGTGACCGAGATCGTCGCCGTGGTGTTGGATTCGGGCACCGAACCCTCGTCGGTCGCCTACGGCACCGGCTTTACCAACGGGGTTGCCCACGTCGATCCCGACGTCGAGGTCCTCTCGATCGTCCACCCGGTCAACAGAGGGGAACCGGACGCCGACTGGGGAGCGACCGCGGCCCGTGAAGCCCTCGATGGCGGCGCCGACGTCGTGTTCGGACCCGGGAGCGGAAGCGGGCGCGGAGTGCTGGTGGAGGTGGCCGGAACGGGGTACAACGCCCGAAACGGAGCACTATGCATTGGCGCAGAGGCCGACGATTGGCTTCAGGTGATCAAAGCCCGGCGGTGTCTGCTCACCAGCGTCTTGAAACTGCCCAACGAATTCCACAGCATGTACTGGCGCCCGGGTCGACCGTCTCACATCAAGCATTACGAGGAGGCGCTGGACCTGCCGTCCGAATACGAGAGCGAGCGCTCCTACTCCACCCTGGCACTCATCAACCAGGAGTTCCTCCTCGGAGGCACCCCATCCGGTGGTCACGTCGGACCAGTCGGCCTGCACTTCTTCAACCTCTGGAGCGCCCACAAGACGGGAGTCCCTAATCGGACCTTTTGGCCATCCGACGATCTCAAGTCGATGCTGGCCGACCTCACCGGAACCCTTTGGACCGGCGAAGTCCCGGCCTCGTAGGGACCTAACCTTCAGGCCAACGCGTCGACCGCCCCTGTGAAGACCTTGTCCAGACGGGTTAGGCACTCACGTTCGGCCCACGCTCGGCTTTCCAACTTCTTTCCAACTAGGCCGTTAGGCAGTCCAGATGAGGCCGCCGACCTTTTCTCCTGCCGCCCCAGTCCGTCAGACGCCTGAGCGCTCCACGAGGTCTGTGATTGCGTCCAGGATCCGCGGCCACGCCCCTTCGGGCCATTCGTGGCCCATGCCTTCGATCCAGACCATCTCCGCTCCGGGAATGGCGTCGGCGGTTCTCTGGCCGTACCCGGGTGGCACGAGACGGTCGTCGGTCCCGTGCACAACGGTCGTCGGCACGTCCAGGCCGGCCAGGGCAGCCCGGCGGTCTCCGTCGGCCGCGAAAGCCGCGTACTGGCGGTCGGTGCCCTCGGGGTGCCAGGCCCTGTCGACGGCGGTGACCGCGAGCTGGCCCATGTACTCCTCGTCGAACTCGAAGCCGCTGCCACTGATGAGCCTGAAGGTCTCCATCGAGCTGTTGATGCGCTCCTCCCTGGTCTCGGGATCCGAGCCCAGTTTCAACAGTTTCATCGTCAGCCCCACCGACGCGCTCGGCGGCCTGGTGCTCGACATGATCGAGCACAGAGAGCGGACGCGCTCCGGGTGCTCAATGGCGAGGCGCTGGGCGATCATGCCGCCCATGGACACCCCCACGATGTGCGCCGAGTCGATTCCGAGGGAGTCCAGCACCCCGGCGGCATCCTCGGCCATGTCGCACAGCCTGTAGGCCGCCTTCGGCCGAATGCTCAGAGCCGACTTCAACCACAGGAGCGCCGGGTTGGGGCGGGGATGGTCGTCGAACCAGGTGGACAGGCCCACGTCGCGGTTGTCGAAGCGGACCACGTGGAACCCCCGACCGGCCAGCTGCTCCACAAAGCCGTCGGGCCAGTGCACCAGTTGGAAGCTGATGCCCATGATCAGCAGGATTGTCGGGTCCCGAGGGTCACCGGAGGTCTCCACCTCGATGTCGATTCCGTTCGCCCGGACCTTTGTCATGGTTCTCCCCCACATGCGGTCGGCCCGCCATGGAGCCTGACACCGAGAAGACCTGCCACGCCAGCCTGGTCTGGGCCCAGCGTTAGCATCGGTATATCGCTTGAGGTCCCGGGGGGATGCAGATGTCCGAGACGCGTGCTGCATGGGCTGAGTTGCTCGAGGTGCTGGCCGAGGCCGGTGAGCGGTTTGCCGGCAAGGAGTGGATGGTGGTCGACGACCGCGACGTCGCCGAGGCCCACCGCACAATCGCCCACATTCTCCAGTCGGGACTGGTGAGCCACGCCGAGTTCGATCCGGAACGTCCGGTGTGGCGCCGTATCGTGACGCCGACCCGCAAGTTCAGCGGCGACAATGCCGATGCCATCTACTTTGAGGCCCCTATCCGGGGCGACTGCACCTACCGGATCACTGGCAATTTGACCCAAGCGGTGTACACGGCGTTCACAGTGGAGGCCGGCGCCAACGACGGCTCGTACCCGGACCGTACCGACGGGATGCTCAACGACACGCAGTTTGACGTCGCCGCCGACGGCTCCTACGAAATCACCCTCGGAGGTGAGCCCCAGGACCGGAACTGGTTGGGGCTGTCGGTCGATGCCGGTCGCCTCACTAGCCGCCACTACTTCGAATGGGAGTCCTCGGCCGCCGGCACCGATGTCCACCTACCGCTGACTATCGCAAACCTCAACCCACCTGATGAGCCGCCGCCACCGTGGGATGACGACTCGGTGGCTGCTGCCATCAGACGGGTAGCCACCCATGTAAGAAGCAAGACCACCGACGGTCCCCGGCCGGCCGGCCGAGCCGCGCCACCCGACTGGGTGGGCCAAATCCCCAATGAATTTCCGGTACCTCAGGAGCCCGGCGATATTGCTTTATCGGCCGCAGACGCGCACTACTCGCTTGGTCGCTGGCTGCTTGGGCCGGATGAAGCGCTGGTTGTCACCGGCCGGTGGCCCGTGTGTCGTTTTGCCAGCGTCTGCGCCTGGAACCGGTTCCTACAGACCCTTGACTACGTGAATCGGCCGGTCAGTAGGAACAGGGCCACCACCACCCTCGAAGCCGACGGCTCGTTCCGTATGGTCGTGGCCCACGCCGACCCCGGCATCCCTAACTGGATCGACACCGAGGGTCGGGCTTCTGGCACCCTGTTCTTCCGTTTCTTTCTGGCAGAGGGCGACATCGACCCCCTGAGGGCCGAAGTGGTCCCGTTCGCCGAGATAGAGACTTGACGTGGACTGCTCTCACCCCATGGGGCGGGGAGGACACCGAAGCCCCCAGGTGTAGATACGGGCAGCCGTCAGGCGGCGAGGACGAAGCGGTCGCCGAGACGGACGGTGCCCGGGTTGGTGACCTCGGCGTAGGTGCCGAGGCAGGCGAAGACGCCCATGCCGGTGTCGTGGCGGGCGTGCTCGGCCAGCGCCTGCAGGACCTCCCGCTGGGCACCGAGGTCACCCTGCGGAAGGGTCGTCATCACGCACCGGGGCGCCGGCCCGTCGATGTGGAGGCCCACGTCGCCAGCGGTAGCGGCCCGGTCCACCCAGGCCAGGTCGACGAACCCGGGGGCGGCCTCCATCACCGACCTCAACAGCGCGGTGGGGCGGAAGCGTCGAATCGGTACCTCGGCACCGATCAACTCCGACAGGTGCGCTACGGAGTCCTCGACGACCAGGTGGACGGCAGCCAGGTCCACGAACGACGCTCGCTCCGTCATCATCGCCACCGGGAGTTCCACCTCGACCTCGGACAGGGCCGTCCCCGGGATCTCCGGCCACTCGCTGTCGTAGGTCTCCTCGCGGCCGGCCTCGACGGGGGCCAGAACCAGCGGCCGGTCGAAGGCCCGAGACAGCGCCGTGTCGAGGTCCGGGTCGCCGGCAGTCCATGTCTGGCCGCCCGGCGAGGCCACCTCAACCGTTCCGTCGTCGGTGATCCGGGCCGACCAGTCGAGCAGACCACCGAACGGCCGGGGCTTCTTGGCGCTGGCCAGCCGATCGGTGTCCAAATCGCGGACGCCCCACCGTCGGTCCCCAGCCACCCCGTCGGCGTCGAGTTCCACCGCCTCGACGGCCTCGCCGGCCATCGACTTAACGGGGTACCGCCAGAGCCCGTTCACTTCGTAGGCGTCGCTCACGCGTCCTCTCCTTACAGTCGCAGTCTGTCACCCCTCCCCTGGGGGGCGGTCGACGTCAGGAGCCCTAGGTGTAGATACGCGCAGCCGTCCGACGGTGCCGCACGCCCTCGGGCTGGACACTGTTCTCAGGTCAGCGGGTGGTTTTCTCCAGCATTGAAAGGATCCATTCCCCAGATGTCGTTGGCGCGTAGTGCGGTGGGTCGTTTGGCGACGTGCAGGTGGGAATACATTCGATGACGGTGTCATATGCGGGTTGGTGAAAAAAAACAATCGAGAGGCGGTCGGCAGAGCGACCTTCGGGGATGATCACACGGTGGTAAGTGGACTTCCACTGGTCGTTGGTCCAAGAGGCCATGAGGTCACCCAGGTTGATGACAAACGCATTAGGGACAAGCGGGATGTCTTCCCATTCTCCGTCAGTTGATTTGATTTGCAATCCGGGCTCACCGTCATGGAAAAGGATGGAGAGACTGCCCCAGTCGGTGTGTTCACTTCGCCGGAACTGATCCCGGGCTGCAGGCCGCTCAAGTTCCGGGTAGTAGTTGACCGTCAGACTGGTGATGTGGTCCCGGACCTTGTCGTCAAACCAGTGCTCGTTAAGCCTGAGGGCTAATGCCATCAGCCTCATGAGACAAGTCGCTAGGTCTTCCATAACCCCGTAGTAAGTCTCGAAGGCGTGTTTGAAGCCTTCGGGCCGTTCTGGCCAGATGTTCGGAGCGAAGAAAGCCTCACGGCCCTCTTGCAGACCAGATCGGAGGGCGACCTCATGGTCGTCAAACCGATTGATGGAGAATGCCTCACACAGATCTGGCGGAGTCACGATGTCTCGCGACAATGCCAGCGTGGACGTCTCGATTGGTGTGAACCCTCGGAAAACACCAGGGCCGCTGATGCAGCACATCTTTTCCTCATGAGGAAGCGAGAAGAACTCGCGTGATACGGCTTCTATGCCCCTGATGACCTCGTCGGATACGCCGTGGCCGGTGACTACGAGAAACCCGGTGTCTTCGCATGCTTCGCGGATTTTCTCCACTACCTCTTCGCGGTGTGCACCCGGTTGGAAAGCGCCGGTTAGATCCACCAGTGGTATTCGTGAGGTCAGTCCCACCGTCGGTCCCCAGCCACCCCGTCGGCGTCGAGATCAGTGGCCACTAGGAGGGGGGCTGTTCCTGTTCCAAGAAGCCCACCCACCGACCAACTCTGATAACTCCAGATCACACTTGTAACAGAACTCGTACTCGTCGTCGCTCTCAGTCTTGTCAGGAATAGTGACGCCACAGCGTGGACAGGAGTCGAAGGCCTTGGGCGACGGAGCGCTGTCCACAGTTGGAGTCTGCCACCCCCCTGAGGGGGCGTAATCAACCGTTGGAAGCAACCGATTGCCGCACGAGTGGGAACTTGTCACCCACAACATGATCTCCTGACGAGAGCGACGGGTCGATGTAGGTATCCAGCGCCGGCTGTCCGTTATAGGTCACGTCATCACCGAGCCAGTTGACAGAGAACGCGGCCCGCCGCCTGTCGAGACGATTACCCGGTGCGCAATGGAGTGTGTGGGACCACCAAACCAACATGTCTCCCGGATGCAGGCTCGTTACCAGGATGCGATCGTCCTGGTTGATCGGCGGTAGAGGGAGCTCAGAGCGGGCGTGCCGGTAGGCGGCACTCGGATCGCCGAAGTCGACAGCGCGATAGAGGGTGGATGAACTGTGCGAACCGGCCAGAAATCGCAGTGCCGATTCGAGCGGAATGTGATCCAACGCAACCCAGCTGTTGACCACCTTCGTTCCATCGAGTGGGTAGTAGGAGTGGTCTTGGTGCCATGGCGTGAGCGCACTGTCGCTGTGAGCTTCCTTGATCAACAGGAAGTCGTAGAACAGTGTCAACGTCGAGCTGTCGAGCAGTGGCCACACGAGATCGGCGAGAGGAGAGTCAAAGATGAACCGCTGGAAGGGTTCCACGGTCTGCCACGCTCCTGAACTGAACGAGAACTGACCCTTGTCGCCCTCGCGCTTCACCACATCGAGATCGACGCTCGCACCGGCTAACGCTGCGACGATTCCGTCTTCGACGATCGAGAGCCACGAGGCCTCGAACGCTCCCCGGAGACAGACGACGCCGTCGTCGCCGAGGGCCTGGCGTGCATCGCCGTCGGCGCTTACCAAGCCGGCATCAAACGACTGGATCGACTCCGTGGACAACTGCTGCACGACAACAGGATCGCTTTCGTCGGGGCACTAAAGCCAGTCATTCGGTGTCACCCACGAGAGGCCGTACCAGGGAACCTTTGCCGATTTTGGAGATCCACCACCAGAGCGGCCGTTTTGAACAGACTGACGGGCGAGGACATTGTCCCCTCCATGCCCTCAGGAACGGCCGCCCCTACTGGGCGGTCGTTCTCTCGGTAGGGCACCTTCCCCCATGAGTGCCGATGTCATCTACGTGCATCGGAATTTCTACGGGAGTCGCTAGAACATTGCTCCGGGAACCGTCTCTTCCCATAGGGGCGTACCACCAATGCGAAACCCCTGCCTGTATTGAGGCGGAGGCTAGGTGCCACCTCGATGGCCCCCGTTATGTACGAGCGGTGGGTCCGACGGTGTCTCATGCGGTCGGGTTGGACGCTGTTTTGGGCTGAAAAAGCAGAAAGGCCGCCCGAAGGCGGCTGAAATCATGTCGACGACCCCAATTTTACCACACCTAGATTTTCAATGTCGGATCCTGGGTGGGGTTTCTTCAGAACCCCCACCCCGCAGGGGAAATTGGCGACGCCAGGAGCCCTATGTGTAGATACACACCTGTGAACTGTGCCGGACTAATTCCGGTTTATGGCATGGCCCGATCGCTTAGATCGACGATTGTGGCATCGACCCAGCCAGCGGCCACGAACTCATCAACGATGGCCTTCGCGTACCGCCAGGCCCCGAGGGCCTCCAGATGGCCGTAGGGCGGAGGAGACCGCAACTCCCCCATCCCGTCGATACAGCCAGGCTCTGCCTCCTCACAAGGCGCAGACTGGAGGAAGCGTCCGCCCGGTGACACCGACGCCCAAGTCGAGAGGAACCGGACGTTCCCACCGGGATACCGCTCGGGCATGGTCCGAAAGACTGGGTGGGTCCCCGAGACCAGGTCTCCCCGACTCACCGGTTGGTCGACGAACAGCACCCGACTCTCAGTGCGTACCGCCAGATCGACGAGGCGTTCGCTGTCGGCAAGGTACTTCTCCTCATAGGCCTCGCCACGCAGCGGCCTCCCATCGGCGCCGGCCATGCACGGGGTCAGAGCGTTCCCGCCGTGGTCGACTACATATACGTGAGGATTCCACTCCTCAAGATTCTCAAAACCAAGGTCGCCGCCGCGGTCGGCGAACCAGTCGCACAGGGCCGTGCCGGCGAAGTGTCGCCGTTCAACGTCGGCGAACCGGCCAAGGATCCACTTCAGGTATGGCGAAATCTGGTCGGTGATCGAGTCTCCAGTGAGCACCACCCGAAGTCTCTCTCCGGGTTCCAGTTGGATGGGCGAGGGCGGTGGTTCGGCCAGCACAGTGGTCGACGCCAGATCGACGACTGTCGTAGCGATTGGAACGGTTGTCGTCGCCGGCTCCGCTGTGGTGGTAGGTGGAACCGTGGCGGTAGACGGAACTGCAGCACTCGCGGGTGTTGTAGTTGTAGTCAGAGCCTCCGTGGTCGTCGCCGGTACCGCGGTTGTTGTCGGCGCCACCGTCGTGGTCGATACCGCGTTCGTGGTTGGTGTCGTGGTCGGCGCCGTGTTCGCGATAGGTGTCGTAGTCGTGGTCGTTGATTCAGTCGAGGTTGGTGCTGCTGTGTCAGAACTACCGCCACACCCCGAGACGATCAACAAGACCGTCACCGCAACAGCGTGCGCCCTCACATCCCAAGTCTGTCACCCCTCCCCAGTGCAGGGTGGAGCGAGGTACGAGCCCCCAGATGGCGATACGTGCAGCGGCTGAAAGGAAGGCCCATCGCCTCCCGTTAGGGGTGTTCCGTTTAAGCAATTAGACCTAAGGGGTGCACTACGTAACCGGCGTCGGCTGTGTACGCACGGTGGGACTACGGTCCGCCGGTATGACCCCAACCGCAGGAAAGCACCCGACCGACAAGCGGTTCGCCACCGTCAACGGCAGGCGGATGGCCTACGTGGAGGTCGGTGAGGGCGACCCGATCGTGTTCCTGCACGGCAACCCCACGTCGTCGTACCTCTGGCGCAACGTCATCCCGCACGTGGCCGGCCTTGGACGCTGTATCGCCCCCGACCTGATCGGCCAGGGCGATTCGGAGAAGTTGGACGACTCCGGCCCCGGCTCATACCGGTTCGTGGAACACCGCACCTACCTGTGGGAACTGTTGGAACAGATCGGCGTGACGGGACGCGTGACTCTGGTCGTGCACGACTGGGGTTCGGCTCTCGGGTTCGACTGGGCCGCCAACCACCCCGAGGCGGTGGCCGGGATCTGCTACATGGAGGCCATCGTCCGGCCTATAGCTACGTGGGACGAGTGGCCCGAGGCCGCACAAGGCATCTTCCAGGCCTTCCGGTCGCCGGCGGGCGAGGACATGGTGCTGGAGAAAAACCTGTTCGTGGAGGCGGTTCTCCCTGGGGCGATGATCTGCAACCTGGCACCCGAGGACCACGACGAGTACCGGCGACCGTTCGCCGAACCGGGCGAAGGGCGGCGCCCTACTCTTACCTGGCCCCGTGAGATCCCGATAGCGGGCGAGCCGGCCGACGTGGTGTCAATCGCCTCGGCATACGCGGACTTCATGGCGTCGGCCCCGTTCCCGAAGTTGTTCGTGAACGCAGAACCCGGCGCCATCCTGACCGGCACCCAGCGCCAGTTCTGCCGTACCTGGCCCAACCAGACGGAGGTCACAGTCGCCGGAAACCACTTCATCCAGGAGGACTCCGCCGATGAGATAGGAGCGGCGCTGGCCGACTGGCACGCGTACCTGTAGGCAGCAGGCAGCCACGAGGTGAGGGCCTAAAGTCGGGCGTTATCAAGAGGGCTACAGAAAGTTAGAGAAATCACCATGGCTGGCAAAGACAAGGGTGGGCGGGCCAGCAAGACTCCCGCCTCCAAGACCGCCAAAGAGAAGCGACAGGCAAAGAAAGACAAGAAAGCAGCGAAGGGCTCCCTCTAAACCTGCTGGGGTCAGAAAAAGGGGGAGTTGGAATCTCGCCCCGTGGACTAGTGCCACGGCTGGGGCTTGTGCGATGCCATTTGTCAAACTCCAGCGGGCAGCTACCGGGAGAGATCAATGACTCTGATACACGGCGAAGTGGCAGAAGGATTCGGGCCTGTCGCCGACGCCTTTGCCGACAACTTTGATCAGCGCGGCGAGGTCGGGGCCGCCTTCTGCCTTTACCTCGGTGGTAGCAGCGTGGTCGACGTCTGGGGTGGGATAGCCGATCCGGCAACCGGTCGCCCATGGGAGCGGGACACCCTCCAGTTGCACTTCTCGACCACCAAGGGCGTAGCCGCAATCTGTGCCGCCATTCTTTACGAACGAGGCCAGCTTGACTACGACTCACCGGTGACCGCCTACTGGCCCGAATTCGCGGCCGGCGGTAAGGGAGCAGTGACCGTCGCCCAGTGCATGTCCCACCAAGCCGGCCTGGCAGCCGTCGACACCCCGCTCACCCTCGACGAGATCTGCGACAAGGAACCTGTGCTCCGCGCCCTCGAGGTTCAAGAGCCCCTGTGGGCGCCGGGAACGGCCAACGGGTACCACGCCATCACCTACGGGTGGATCGTCGGCGAGATCCTGAAGCGGATCGACGGACGGCCCATCGGCCGCTTCCTAGCCGATGAGGTGGCCGGGACCCTGGGTATCGATTCGTTCATCGGTCTTCCTGAATCCGAAGAACACCGGGTCGCCCAGCTCATCCCCGCACCGGTGATCACTGACCCGCCAACTATCGAGCTAATAACGGCGATGATGGGTCCCGGATCTCTCGGCTACCGGTCCCTCACCATGGACGGAGCGATGCTCGGCGACCAGGAATACGATCCCTCCGTTCCTCTCCAAATAGACACCTTCAACTCCCGCCAGGTACATGCAGCTGAGATTCCCGGAGCAGCCGGAATCAGCGAGGCCCGCGCTCTAGCCCGGATGTACGGGGCGTGTGTGAGCGAGATCGACGGGATCCGACTGATCAGTGACGACACGGTCCAGACGGTGCGGGCCGAGCGCTCGCGCGGGCCTGACAAGAGCCTCATTGTGGAATGTGCATGGGGAATGGGATTCATGAGGCACCTTGATACGAACCCGATGTTGACCGGAGAATCATTCGGACACCCGGGAGCCGGTGGTTCCCTGGCCTTCGGAGATCTCGACCATCAGGTGGGCTTCGGCTACGTCATGAACCAGATGGGCAACGGAGTCGCTGGAGACCCCCGGGCGAACGCTTTGATCGAGGCGGTCCGTTCCTGTCTGTGAACGACCGGAGTGGTCCCTTAAAAGCGGAATAGCAAGATCAGGTTCTGGCTTTCCGTGGTCCACTCCCAGGGGCGCACTACATACCCGAAAGCCCTGCCTGTGTTGAGGCCAAGGCTAAGTGAGCCAACTCGATGGCCGGGGGGGTCGTCAACCTGTCACAAGGTCAACTCAACTGCCACAGCAGCAGCCATCTCTGCCAGGGAGAAGAAGAGGTAGTCGGTTGCTGGAAGATCGGAAGTAGCTGTCTCCGAGAGACGGTTACGGTCGATCCAAGCGTTGTCAAGACCGATTGAGCGGGCTGGGATGTGGTCGTGTCGAACGCCCTGCGCCGTATGCAAGATGTCCGACTTGCCGTACCCCAGATCAGACTCCACGTGTTTGATCAGATACTCGAAGTTAGAGAGGTCCGGCTTGTACGAGCCGATGTCCTCAGCTGTGTAGACGGCATCAAACTCAATACCCAACAGAGCGCTGGAAGCTGCAAAGCCCGCACGATCAACGTTCGAGAGAATGACGAGCCCAAAGTGCTCTGACAGGAACCTAAGAGCTTCGGTTGAGTCGGGAAACGCCGGCCAAGATGGAACTGACGCACCGAACGCATGATCGAGTATTGGTGTCGTGACTAGCTTCAGGTCCTCGGCTAGCGCCCGGTGCACACATTCCAGAACGGTGGGATAGGCCATGGTGGGTGTTGCAACCTGCTGCTCCGCTTCAAAGTTGTTGAAGGCCGCAATCAAGGCGTTTCGCGTGAGCCCAGTCGCTGGGTTCTCTCTAAGCAGCGGTTGGAACGCTTCCCAGATTCCGGCCTCCCAGTCGATGAGTGTGCCGTAACAGTCGAAGGTAAGAACTGAGTGGTCAGTGAGTCGGCGAGTCATTTTCGAATAGAACCCATGTGTTGGTTGTCCTCTGGGTCTGACCCGATTCAGATCCCGTGGACTTCGACCCTGTGTAGGTCGTCGCCTAACTCGATGGTGCCGGAGAAGTGGACGGCAGCAAGGTCACGCCAGTCCTCGCCACCGCCGGATGGGAATGCTGGTACGTAGTGCGTAAGCACCAGGGTCTCCATTGAAGCCCGTGCCGCTGTCTTCGCAGCCTCTTCGGGAGAGGAGTGATAGTTGAGTATGTCTTGCGCCCTCTGCGCTGGAACGTTCTCGATGATGTCCTTGCGGATGACCGTGTGCACTAGAGCCTGCGCACCAGTGCACAGCCTGTCGAGGCCTTCGCACGGCACGGTGTCACCGGCGACGACTAGCGACGCGCCCTCGTAGTCCAGGCGGAATCCGATACTGGGTTCTACCGGTTTGTGGTCTGTGGGGGCGCAGGAGACACGTACCTGTCCGCCTAGGTCGATCTCCTCCTCGGTCACTTCGATGACCTCGACCTGGGGTGGGTAGTTCAGGTCTTCGTGGTGGGAGGTGCGGTAGCCGATGTCTGGTTCAAGCGAGGCGAGGATGTGGTCGATGACGGACCTCGTCCCAACAGGACCGACGATGATGAGTGGTGATGGTTCGAAGGTCATGACCCACCTGGTGGTGATCACGTCGTTCAGGTCGGTGATGTGATCGCTGTGTAAATGGGTCAGCAGCACAGCACTGAGTTGGCCTGCACTGCTACCGGCACCCCCCAGTCGCATGAGTACTGCTCGGCCAGCGTCGATCAGAAACTGTTCAGTGCCACCGGTAACGAGCGTGGCTGGTCCGGCTCGGTTCGGGTCGGGCAGGGGGCTACCGGTCCCCAGGAGTGTGATGGCAAGCATGTGATCTTCGTGACAGTGCTTCGGACTAGGTGACGCTCTCTAATGAGAGCCGGCACGCCGACAGTTCTCGACGATTGCGTCTCGGATCTCAAGCCAGCGTGGTCTGGGCAGGTCGTGTCCCATGTCTGGAATACCTAGAAATCGGGAGCCCGGAATAGCTTTGGCTGTCGTCTTTCCGCCACTCGGCTTAACCAGTGGGTCGACTAGGCCATGAATGACCAGGGTTGGCGCGATCACCGAACTCAGAAGGGTCGTGCGATCACGAGTACTGGCGATTGCCGACATCTGTCGCTCCACTCCTTCCGGTAAGAAGCTTCGGGAAACTTGCGCTTGAGCGTGTTCCCGGTGCTCTTCGGCGTCGAAGTGAGGTCCGGCAATCAGGCGGAACGTCTCCACGTTGTCTTCCACGGCTGTTTCCAGTGTGGGCTTTGGCCGCCCGACAAGCTTCGAAATCAGCGACGCAGCCATACCGCCATTTCGACGGTCGCCGGTGTTCGACATGATGGAGCACATGGTTCGGACCCGAGTCGGGTGGTTGATTGCTATCTCCTGGACGATCATTCCGCCCATTGACACACCAACGACATGGGCAGAATCGATGTTGAGATGGTCGAGGAGGCCGACGGCATCGGCTGCCATTTCGACCATCGAGTAGGCCACCCCTTTGACCGGTTTCTTGGTGAGGATCGATCGAACCACGCTGGCCTGATTAGGCGGCTTCCAGGTTCCCTGCGACGAAAGTCCACTGTCGCGATTGTCGAACCGAATGACCTGAAAGCCCTTTTCGACAAACAGCTCGACGAAGTCATCGCGCCAGTCGGTCAGCTGGCCTCCCAGGCCCATAACAAGCAGTAGTGGTTCGCCCTCGCCACGGAAGTCGTATTCGATCGTGACTCCGTTGATGTCAGCTTGGGGCATCGACGGACCGTAACCGCTGACCTGCGGGGCTGGCATTTCGTGCCATCCCCTTTGTCGTTCCTAGGAAATGATTGGGCCTGCTGGTCCTGTTATCTCAGGGTTGTCAGACCCAGGCTCGGCGGGTGAAGCGTCCCCAGGCGGCGGACCCCAAGCGTTTGCCTCATTCTCGCCGGAGCGACATGCCCAGACGATAAGCAGAATGACTCCGATCCCGGTGAGGACGATGAGTAGCCACCAACCGCTGCGACCTATGTCGTGCAGGCGCCTGATGCCGAGGGCGATACCGGGGCAGAGCCAGGCCAGTTGGTAGATCACCTCTAAGGGGCCTGGCTCATCTGAGGCGGTTCCAAAGACGAGTTCGGAAATACCACCGAGAACGAACGAGATGATGATGGTTAGAACGAAGGGATACCAGTAGGCGGCACGCGATGACCGGCCCTTGAAATCCGTGTAGCGCTTCCAGGCCTCAACGTAATGCTTCACAGATCGCTCCTAATCGTGGTGACACCTAGGCACGCAGATCTCCTGATCCGGAGATACAAGTCACTAGCGGACTCACCTTAGGGGAGGGCCTCCGAGCGGACCCGCCCGCCTGCGCGTTTGGGCACCTAGGGGCTCCAGGGTCACCCCCCTCCCCCAGAGCAAAAAATTGGGCTCTGGGCTAACTACGAGTTCGGTCACCATTACGGAATTGTTTAGGTTGCTGCAGTGACTGAAGACCTCTGGAAGCGGACCGCCAATAATTTGGCCCAGATGATCGCTGCTGGCGAGGTATCCAGCCTCGAGGTGGTCAACGCCCATCTGGATCGGATCGGCGAAGTGAACGACTGGTTGAACGCCGTCACCCGTGTGCTGGCCGATGAGGCCAGAACCGCGGCAATCGACGCTGACGCCGCCGTAGCCACTGGTGATGAACTGGGTCCCCTCCACGGTGTGCCTTGCACGGTCAAGGAGAACGTAGACGTGTCCGGCACTGCCACCACCCAAGGCCTTCCTGCGTTCGCTGAACTCATCGCCTCAACCGACGCTCCGCTAGTTGAACGCCTTAGAGGAGCGGGCGCCATCCCCATTGGCCGGACCAATCTTCCCGAACTCGGCCTCCGGGTAAGCACCGATAACCCGCTGCATGGCCTGACTCGCAACCCGTGGCACCCCGATCGAACAGCTGGCGGATCGTCCGGAGGAGAGGGCTCGGCAATCGCATCAGGAATGTCGCCCTTGGGTCTCGGCAACGACATCGGCGGCTCGGTCCGCAACCCTGCCTTCTGCTGCGGGATCACCTCAATAAAGCCCACCCATGGCCGCCTTCCGGCCTACAGCGTCTTCGAACATGACCAAAATCCGGGGTTGGCCAGTCAGGTCATGCTCACCGACGGTCCGATGGCCCGATCGGTGGCTGACCTTCGAACCGCTATGGAGGTGCTACACGGGCGTGATCCCCGGGACCCTCGATCGGTGACCGTTCCGCTGGACGGGCCCGACACCCACCGTCGGGTGGCCGTGGTCCACAGCGTCCCCGGAGTCAACTGCCACCCTTCGGTGATCGACGGAGTCGGGCGTGCCGCATCGGCCCTGACTGAGACGGGTTGGGAAGTCGTCGAAAGCACCCCTCCCGAAATGGAACGCTGCTCCGACGTCTGGGCCCACCTGCTTGCCGCCGACGTGGCGGTCCTGATGGAAGCGGCCCGACCC
Source organism: Acidimicrobiales bacterium (assembly GCA_022452035.1). Classification (NCBI taxonomy): domain Bacteria; kingdom Bacillati; phylum Actinomycetota; class Acidimicrobiia; order Acidimicrobiales; species Acidimicrobiales bacterium. The sequence goes on from JAKURV010000023.1 coordinate 15,726, forward strand.
ATCTTGAGCGAAGAACTAGCCGCCGTGCTGGACGGTCTGGCTGAGGACTATTCCAAAGCCGTGATGGCCCCACATCTCGTCCACTCCGAGATAGTCCGACTAGCGCGAGAGTGGGCGCTGTTCTTTGTCGATCACCCTGTGGTTCTCATGCCAACGTGGACAGAACCCCCTCCTGAGCACGGGTTTGACCTTGGGGGCGACGCCATTGTCTCGTTGACAGAACTACTGAGATGTATCACCCCACCCAACCTGCTCGGAATCCCGTCGGTAGCCGTCCCGGTGGGAGTCAGCGATGGCCTACCTCAAGGCGTGCAGTGCATTGCGGACCGTTGGCGCGACGACCTAGCGCTCGCCGCAGCAGCTGACGTCGAGGCGGCCCTAGGCGCCATCACCCCAATCAACCCGGTCACCACCTGAATCAACAAATCGTGATCCGCTATGACGGGGCTAAGTTCGGGTGCCATGGCCGGGCGCGAGATGTTCGCATTCCAAGGGCCAGAGTGGTACTCGCAGGTTGATGAGGAGGTCATCGAGCCCGAACTGGCAATCGTTGATCCCCACCACCACCTGTGGCGCCTCCCCGACTCCGAGTACCTGCTCGCCGACCTGTGGGCTGACACCGGGTCGGGACACCGGATTGAGCAGACGGTCTTTGTGGAGTGCGGCGCCTCCTACAGTTCCAGTGGTCCGAAACACCTCCGACCAGTGGGTGAAACCGAGTTCGTGGCCAGAGTGGCCGCCGAGTCCGCTGATGGCCCCGGGGCGCGTATTGCCGGAATCGTGGCCCATGCCGACCTCCGGCTCGGCGGCCAGCTTTCCGAGGTGCTCGACGCCCACGCCGAGGCCGGCCGGGGCCTGTTCCGCGGCATCCGCCACGCCGGATCTCACACTGAGCACCCGGAGATGCTCTTCATCCCTGGCAGGGCGCCGGCCAACCTCTTCTCCGACCCGTCCTTCCGGCAGGGGGTAAGGCTCCTAGGCGCTCTCGGCTACACCTACGAGAGTTGGCACTACCACTACCAGCTGGGCGAGTTCACTGACCTGGCCCGATCTGTACCGGAGACCACGATCATCCTCGACCACTTCGGAACCCCGCTGGGGGTGGGCCCGTACGAGTCGCAGCGCGACGACGTCTTCGCCGCCTGGAAGGCCGACGTCACAGAGTTGGCCCAATGCCCCAACGTAGTAGCGAAGCTGGGCGGTTTGGCCATGCCCGACAACGGGTTCGGCTGGCACCTGGCAGACCGTCCACCCACGTCCGACGAGATCGTCGAGGCCCATCAGGACTATTTCCTTCACACCATCGACTGCTTCGGCCCGGACAGGTGCATGTTTGAGAGCAACTTCCCGGTTGATCGCCTCTCGGTCTCTTACCGGGTGCTGTTCAATGCGTTCAAGAAGATGGTCGCCAACTTCAACGATGGCGAACGCTCGGCGATGTTCTCCGGCACGGCGGCACGGACCTATCGGCTCTGACTGGGGTAGCGCCCCGGTTGGGCCACCCCCGCACGCGGCCTACGGATCCTCCCGGAGTCGGTGGATTGTGCCTTCGGTTGATCGGGCACCACCGACGTCACGAATCTAGGCTCGACCCGTGCCTAGCGACAGCCAACTGCGGACAATGAACAGGCTGCACCGCGGCCTCCTGAAGGTCAGCGGTGGACGGTTCGGGTGGACAGCAGCCAACATGCCGGTGCTCGAGTTGACCACAGTCGGTCGAAAGTCGGGCAAACCGAGGTCGGTCATGTTGACGTCGCCGCACCGGGACGGGGACGTGATCGTGATCGTCGCCTCCAAGGGCGGAGAAGACACCCACCCAGCCTGGTTTCTCAACCTGAGGGAGAACCCGCAGGTCGTCGTCACCACGAGGGACTCCCACGAACGCCAGATGGTCGCCCAGGTCGCGTCGCCCGAGAGCCGGGACCGGCTGTGGCCGATCGTGACCGGGAAGCACACCAACTACGCCGGCTACCAGGAGAAGACGGATCGCGAGATCCCCCTGGTGCTGCTCCAACCAGCGGACTGAGATCAGAGGCTTCGAGTTGAGCCCTCATGCCGGGAGACGGCCCCATCCGGCATCGTCTCCTGGAAGAAGCCCCGGAGGTGGTCACAGTGCCCTTAAGTGAGCCAGCCGCACTGGACGACCGGTCACTGGGCTGGCTCCGCTACCTCCACCGCAAAGCCACCACTGCGGATGACTGGGACCGCGAGGGGCGCCCTCACCCCCACTGGGACAACATCACCGGTGCGCCGATGCTGTCTTGGCACCGCTTCGACCTGATCGACTCGAGTTACGCAGTGGCGTTGATGGCCGATCGCACACCCGCTTGGCGCGAGGTCTACTCCGAGATCCTGGACCAACTGGTTACCCGCCACACGTCGTGGTGGGCAGCGTCGGATTGGCTGACCCAATTTGGCTCCGATCCCGACCGGGCGAACTACCCCGAGGCTTGGCGCTCGATCATCCCTGCCAATGCCTGGGGCGAATATGACGTCCCGGGTTGGACGGCAAACGGGATCGAGCCCTACGGGGTGCAAATGGACCCCATAGCGGCGGACGGCATGCTGTTTTTCAAGGGGTTTTTCGGCCTCCTACTTGGATTACACCGCTACGTCTCCAACGACGAGCAATGGAACCAACCATTCGAGATGATCCGGGACGGAGAGCACTCATTCACTTGGACCTACTCGGAGATCTCCGCCCATCTGGCCAACCAGTGGCGGAACCGCCCAATTGGCGTGCACTGCGAAAACACCAAAATCTGGCCCTATTGACTGAGCGGCGCTGGCCTCGGTCTGAGGCTGCACGACCGGCTCCACGGAACTGATCACCACGGCGCCTTCGATCAGTGGTGGGAGTACGCCACCGATAACTACATCACCTGGCAAGACGGCCGACCAGTTGCCATGGATCTCTACTACGACCCAGTCATCGACGAGCACGTATCGACTCCACTGGCGCTGATGGCACCGGTCTGGTACTTGGCACCGCAGAGATCCGACATGGCCAAGTCGGCTTGGGAAATGGCCGCCACACTCACAGGACTGTTCGGCGATGGTGACCTGGTCGGACTGGACGACCCGAACCTGGCGTCTCTCTTAGCTATGCAAACCGGCGATTTCACCGACGGCGAGGCCAAAACACGGCTTTGGGAGTACCTCGACGCGACCCACGAGCCTCAGTGGGATAACGACCTCGGCGAATTCACGTTCGGATTTGGCCTCGGCGAACCCCACCCCCGAGGCCAACTAAACGCCCGGGCCATGGCCGGCTGGGTGTGTACGCCGGGAGCTTGGAGCCGCATCTTCAATGATCCGAACCTGGGGAAGTTCGACGGACCGACGGTCAGCGGTCTCGACTTCCCGCGCGTCGCCATGAGCGAAGCCTGGTGGGACGGCGCCGTCCTCCACCTCACCGCTCATGCCCAGAACTCGTCGGTTGCCAATACCCAGACCTCGATACACGTCGAGGGGCTGCCATCGGACGACGGATGGGGTCTGGTTCAACCAACTGGCGGAACCACGCCTATCGCGGTGTCAGCAGGAGCTAGCCAACTCGAGCTGGTGGTCAACGGCGGCCACTACGAACTCCGCCAACTGTGACGACGCTGCCCGGCTGAAACGCTACGACTAGTAGCCCAATCCGACCGTGTGGTTCGATACCGGGACAGCTAGCCCAACCAGGGCTTGCCCTGGCAAAGGTGGAATCTCTTGTCTCAAACAATTCATGTCGAATTCCCGTGCAACGAAGGTCTCGGGGCAGGACTTGTCGAAACTCTGAAATCCGCCCTGGTCGATACCCGAGCCTTTGACGGCTGTGAGTCGATCGAGGTGTACGTCGATGCAGACAAACCCGACACAGTCATCCTTTGGGAAAAGTTCGCCACCAGGGCCCACCACGAGGCCTACTTGGCGTGGCGTGTCGAAACCGGACTACTCGACATGCTCGCGCCGATCCTGGCTGAAGACCCCAAGTTTACGTACCTCGACAACCAGCCGGGAGTCTGATCAGCGGGCCGTCCACCTCGACGCGAGTCGGCCCCCGCCTAAGCGAGGGCCGTTCGCACGGTGGGAAGACCGTGTCCAGCGGCGGCTCCTCAGCCATCCACCAGTACAACCATCCTAGGGAAACATCGGGTTAGCGACCTCGCTCGCCGTAATCCCCCCACGGGGCGTCCCGCTCCCGGATCACCTCCCGGAAACCCTTCTCAGAAAATGACTCTGCCCACCGGTAGGCCTCCTCGGTATGGCGGGTCGCTCCGTCGAAGAACGTGCCCAGCATCTGTGATGTCCTCAAACCCATGTTCTCGAAAGCCTGGTTGACGAGCAGCTTGTTGAGGGCCAGTTGGTTGGCCGGGATGTGTCGAAATCGTCGGGCCTCCTCCTCAACGAAGCCAGCCAGGTTCTCCGGTTCGCAAACGTGGGACACCAGACCGATACGGAGGGCGGTCTCGGCGTCGATGGCCCGACCAGTCAGCAGAAACTGTTTGGCGTGCTCTAAGCCCAGCCGGTACACCCACATCATGGTGGTCGGGGTCCCGAAGATGCGGCTTGGGGCATACCCGATGTGGGCGTCTGACGCCATGTAGAGCAGGTCGGCGCACAGGATGAGGTCGGTGGCCCCACCGACCGCCCAACCCTTGACCTCGCCCAGCACCGGTTTTGGGCACTCCCAGACCTTCATGAAGCGTCGGACGTTGTTGGCCATGAATTGGTAGTCCCGAACGGGATCCCAGGCGCCCTCCCGGGGTTCTGGGCCCTGGGCGCCGTACGGGGTAGACCAGCCTGGTTCGTCTCCGCTCGAAGTTCCGACCTCGGTGCCCTCCGTAAGGTCGTAGCCGGCGGTCAACGAGTCGCCCGCTCCTCGCAGGACCACGGCCACTACGTCGGGCGACGCGGTGGCGGAATCGATCCCGGCGGCGATTCCCTGGATGACGGCGTCGGTCAGGGCATTCTTTTTCTCGGGGCGGTTGAGGGTAATGATCGCGATGTCGTCGCGTTCCTCGTAGAGCACGGGGTCGGCCATGCCGGACAGCCTTCCATGCTCAACCTCAAGACGGCAGGGTCCAAGCTGGACTCACCCGGCCACCACCCCGGTCACCCCGACTAGCACAAGGCCCAAGCCCATGACTTGTGGTGGGCGGACGGCGTCGCCGAACACCAGGCGTCCTAGGGCCACGCTGATTGCGGGAAACATTGCTCCGGTCACGGCGGCCGGCAGCGCATCGGCCTGTACCCCCAGGATGTAGAGCGTGGAGGCCAGCCCGCCGAACATCCCGGAGAACAACGGCGGCCAGCGGGCGCCCTTGGGCGGCATCACCGGCGACCGGCGACCGGTAGCCAACGCCACGGTGAGGATGCAGGCCACGACACGCTGGGTGACCGCCGGCCATGAGCCACTCGATGTCGACGTGTCGATCAGGACGGCCAGGCCGATGCCGTACCCCAGACCCGACGTCGCTCCCCAGAACAGTCCCTTACGGACTCCGATGGCAGCACGCCCACCGACCGTGATGACCACCAGTCCGAGTATCGCTACCCCCACGCCGCCGAAGGCCAGCATCGAGGCCTGCTCGCCTCCGATAACTGCCGTCCCGAACGGGATGACCACGGTCAGAGTGGCCACCGTCGGTGAGATCACCGTCGACGAGCTTCGTAGGAGCCCACCCAGGTATGCGATCATCCCCACCCCGAATCCGATCCCGGAGATGGCACCCCGGCCCAGGTCCGGCCACGACAGCTCGCTAGGGAGGACCAGCACGAGGACCAGGGCGGTCACAGCGGCCAACCCCTGGGAGACCACACCCACGGCCAGCACGCCTGCGGTTCGGGATCCCTGGCGGCCGAACATCTCCGATCCGCCCACCGATATTGAACTCAGGGCACCGAGCAGCGCTCCCATCAGTTAGTGGGGGCCGGAGCGGACATCTCCGGGACACTAGGTGGGTCAACCTCCACGCCTAGTGTCCCCTTCCACACTCATCGGTGGTGCCGGACCGCCGGAGGGATCATGACGACACTGCTCGATGGAGGCATGGGCCAGGAGTTGATCAACCGCGGTGCTCCGCGTTCGGCTGAACTCTGGTCGGCTTGGGCCATGATCGAGGACCCAGGTCTCGTTACCGCTGTCCACAGCGACTACGTGGAGGCGGGTGCCGACGTCATCACCACTAACAGCTACTCCACCTTCGCCGACCGTCTCGGCATCCATGGGCTGGGTGACCAGGCCGAGAAGTTGACCCGTCTGGCCGGCCACCTGGCTCGCGAGGTCGCCGACTCGGCAGACCGCGACGTCCGTGTTGCCGGGTGCCTACCACCCCTGAGGCATAGCTATAACCCCTCCCCCGACGCCACCTACGAGGAGCTGGTCGCCGAGTACTCGGAGATGGTTGACCACCTCGCCGGCTTCGTCGACCATTTCCTCTGCGAGACTATGGGTGCTTGCTTCGAGGCCCGAGCGGCGTCAGACGCAGCCCGGACAGCGGGAAAGCCCGTCTGGGTATCGTTCACCCTCCAGGGTGGCGACGGAGCCCACCTGCTCGATGGGACCCCGTTCGCCGAAGCCTGTTCCTCTATCGACGCCGACGCCTTCCTCCTCAACTGCAGCTCACCTGAGCAGATCTTCGACGCCCTGCCCCTTCTACGTACAGCGACCGGCCAGCCGATCGGGGCCTACGCGAACGCCTTCCACGGGATGCCTGTCGGCTGGCGTGGACGGGAGGGCAGCCCTCTTCCGGATGCCCGAACCGACCTTGGAGCCGATCCATACACCCAGGTCCTCATGCAGTGGGTCGACATGGGCGTAGACATCGTCGGTGGGTGCTGTGAGATCGGGCCCGAACACATCGCTCGCGTTCGACTAGCCCTCGACGCCTGACGTCGACCCCGACTACACCGCCCGCCGGGTCCCCATCAACCCTTCCGGAGTGCGAACCGGACACCACAGATCTCAAGGTCCGCATTCAGACTGGCACGGAGTTCTACGCCCGCCAGTCCCTCGCCACGCCCGTCAAGTACGGGCACGAAGCGGATCTCGCCACCGTCCAGGGCTACCACCGTTCCCTCTGTCCGACGGCCCAGGACCTCGCCCCAGCGTCCCGCCATGGCCGCTGGGTCATCGGCCTGGATCTCCACGGCCACGATGCCGCTGACCATGCCCGTCTGTCGATGGTCCCGCCAGTTGGGGCCGGCCCAGGGCCAGGCCGTCCAGTCGTCGGTCTCGTCCACCGACAGGATGGCGCCACCGACGTCTCGGGGATGCAGATGCAACCCGACGATCCCGGGCATACGGGCCTCCAGGACAATACGGACGTCTATCTCCCCAATCCGGTCGCGGAAATCCTCCAGGTCATCGGTCTGGAGGATGACCATGTAGCCGCCGTCTCCACCCCGCCGCTGCAGGTGTCGACCGGCCGCAGTGCCCTCCTCTATCGGTGCCACCACCTCGAGCACGGTGTCACCAACCGGGAATAGGACATTCCGGAGTCCGAACCTCTCTACCCCGAGATCGTGGGCGCAGGCCGCCACGGCTAACTGGTCCACGAGATCGACCTCGACCTGGTCCAGATCGCCGGCCACTAACGCCACCTGTCTGAGTCTCATCACCATCTGGTCGACGCTAGGTGACGATTGTCAGCCGATGGGACCCCCGATTATTCCAAGCGCTCTTGGTACGTTGCCGGTCGTGCAGACTCGACGCCTCGGCCGAACCGGCCACGATTCGAGCGTTGCAATCCTGGGCGGAGCGGCCTTCATCACGGACACACCGGACGAGGCCGAGGGGCTGTTCCGCGAGGCCCTGGAGGCTGGCGTAAACCACCTGGACATTGCTCCCGGCTACGGGATGGCGGAGCGGGCCGTGGGCCCACACCTACCAGCGGTCCGCCACCGCCTTTTCCTGGCCTGTAAGACGGCCGAGACCGAGCGGGACTGGGCCCTGCGTCGCCTCGACCGCAGCCTTGAGCGCCTCCAGGTGGATCATCTAGACCTCTACCAGGCCCATGGGGTCACATCGCGGGAGGTCCTGGACCAACGCGACGAGGCCTTCCAAGTCATCCTGGACGCGCGTGACCGGGGGCTAACCCGGTACGTAGGGGTCACCGGACACGACCTTGGAGCCCCGAGCGCCCATCTAGAAGCGGTCCGTCGCTACGACCTGGATACCGTCATGTTCCCCGTTTACCCGACGGTCTGGTCCGACCCCACCTACCGAGCCGACGTGGAGGCGCTACTCGCAGAATGTGCCGCACGGGATGTCGGTGTGATGGCCATCAAGGCCGTCGCCTGGCGCCCTTGGGGTGACCGAGCCCCGGATGCCCTGAGCTGGTACGAACCCCACAGGACAGACGTCGATATAGAACGCGGTGTCCGGTTCGCCCTGTCGACGCCCGGGGTGCACGCATTCTGTACCCCCAGCGACCCGGACACGGCCAGACGGGCCATCGCAGCTGCCACCCGATACGAACCGTTGAGCGATGGTGAGCGTCAAAGGACCGTCGAGGATGCCGAAGGCGGGGGGATCTTCCCCCTTTCCGAGAAGGCAGTCTCTCCCTGGCGCTAACCCCTTAGGGGAAGCACAATCACGTTCAGCACTTCGTGCTTCGGGGTGGGTTATTTCGTCGGGCAACGAGGCGAGAGCAACGCCTGCCTAGCCCTTAGAAGGCTCAAAATTTTCTCTACCCACCTCCCTGACCGCAATTTCGCGGATCGCCGTAGGCTGAAACCACCGGGTCGACCACGGCCCGGTCCAATTCAAATTCAGTTCAAACGAAAGCGATATCGATAATGCCGAACGGCACAGTGAAGTTTTTCAACAGTGAAAAGGGCTACGGGTTCCTCTCCGTAGAAGGTGAAGAGGACGTCTTCGTCCACTACTCCAACATCGAGGGCGAGGGCTACCGAAGCCTCGACGAGGGCCAGGCCGTGGAGTTCGAGGTCGGCCCCGGCCGGAAGGGCCCAGAAGCCCTGAACGTCCGCAAGGTCTGACACGGGTGGGGCGAGCCTCGGCGTAGCCTGAGGTCTCGGCCCAACCCGCTGCGATGAGCCCGCCCTCCGGGGCGGGTTCGTTCGCGTCCGGGGCCAGATCAGACGTCCTGTCCGGAGCTCGGCCGGTAGCGCCGGTAGCCGGGCACGGAGCCGACGTGCAGGCCGCGCCCTCTTGCAGACAGCGCAGGTTTTCCGTCCCGGGCCATCCGGAAGGTCAACCACAGCACGGCAGCCAGGCTGATCGCCCCGCCGACCAGCGTCTCCGTCGAAGGCGTCTCGTCTCTCCAGATCCACAGCCACACTGGAGCCATCACGATCTCGGAGATCAGCAGCAGACTCACGTCGGCTGGTGGTACGAACCGATGGGCGTAATTCCAGACTGGCGCGAATACGCCGATCAGCAGGCCACCCGCAATGACCCCCATGAGCACGTCGTAGGCCGGTACGACAACCCCTGGCCCGAACGACGAGACGGCGGCTGCCGCAACTGCCCCCGCCGTTCCACCTACCAGCATCGGCACCCCCGGGTCTCGGATCGGCGAACTCCTGATAAGGACGGCGTACCCCCCGAGGGCGATGGGCAGGATCGCGGACAGAAGGGTTCCCAGGGCGTCGCCGGAGCCCACATTGCCGCCGACCATCACAACCACGCCAACCGCGGCAACCACCATGGCCATCAGGGTGTCCCTACCGACCGGTTCCTTCAGAAAGATGCGCCCGAATAGGGCGGCGTAGAACGGGCTGGTGGACTGCATGAGGAGCACGAAGGCCGCCGAGGCCCGGCTCAGCGCCACGATGAACAGGGTGAACAGCCCAGCCACCACTAGCCCGGCCGCCACCTGGCGTAGCCCGGCCTCGACTACCGAGCGGAGCGGGTTTCGGCCGGCCGCCACGATGATGGCCGCCGAAACGACGGCAGTCGCCCAACTGCGGTGGAACAGGAACTGCCAGGCGTCAGCTTCGCGGAGCGCTCGAAAGGCAAGGGGTCCAAACGAGAACATGAGGCCGCAGAAGAGGACGACGAGGGAGCCCTGCTGACGGGTGAGCACGGGGGGCATGGCCGGTCCTTCCTCCCGCCGAGACGAATCCAACAAAGCTGGCGTCGCCGACGAAGCGGACAGTCGACAAACACTACGCTCTTGCCCTCGTCTAGGGCCTATACCGGTCTTCGGGTGTCGTCGGTCACGATCCCGAAAATCGCATCATCTGGCCGGTACCCTTGGGGTTGCTTCGATGAGTTCTCGTCGAAGGGTTCGCTACCGGGTACTGGTTCTTCCGGCCACGTGGACCACCCGAGCACCGACCTTGGCGCTTCCGCCGGGGCGACGCGAACCCTGATACCGCCCGCCCGACGCGCGGGCCTGGAGATCCGATGCCCCCCACCTTCGCCCAGTTGGGTGTACCCGAACCGATCAGCCGCTCCCTAGCGGCCCACGGAATCACTGAACCGTTCGCAATCCAGGCGGCGACCATCGCCGACGCCCTGGCCGGTCGCGATGTCTGCGGCCGGGCTCCCACGGGCTCCGGCAAGACCCTGGCTTTCGGCATTCCCCTGGTGGCCTCTGTGGACCGTGCCGAACCCCGCCGCCCCCGCGGCCTGGTCCTGGCCCCGACTCGTGAGTTGGCTGAACAGATCTGCTCTGAGCTACGGACCTTTGCCGGCCGGGTACGGATCGCCGTTGTGTACGGCGGTGTCGGCTATGGCCCGCAGTTGAAGGCGCTCCGCGAGGGTGTTGACGTTCTGGTGGCCTGCCCGGGCCGCCTGGAGGACTTGCTCGAACAGGGACAACTCCGCCTGGCCGACGTCGACCGGGTCGTCATAGACGAAGCCGACCGCCTGGCCGACATGGGCTTCATGCCCGCCGTGCGCCGGATCCTCGACCAGACGGCCACTGTGCGCCAGACGGTGCTCTTCTCCGCCACGCTGGACAACGACGTGGCCAAGTTGACCCGCGACTACCAAGTCGATCCGATCCGACACGAGGTCGGAGAGGAGACGCCGGACATCACGGCGGCCACTCACCTCTTCTGGACCGTGGATCGTAGCGAGCGGGTCAGCCTCACCGCCGAAGCAGTCGGGGCCGCATGGCCAGCCATTATCTTCTGTCGGACCCGCCACGGAGCCGACCGGCTGGCCAAGCAGCTGGCTCGGACCGAGATCCGTGCCGCCGCCATCCACGGGGGCCGCAGCCAGAACCAGCGGACCCGGGCCCTGGCCGACTTCACAAACGGAAAAGTGCATGCCCTGGTAGCCACCGATGTAGCCGCCCGCGGTATCCACGTGGACGGTGTGGCCTCGGTACTGCACTACGACCCGCCGGAAGACCATAAGGCCTACGTCCACCGGTCCGGCCGTACAGCCCGTGCCGGACGCGATGGCGTGGTCATATCACTAGTCCAGCCCGACCAGAAGAAAGGGGTCCGGCGCCTCCAGCGTGACGTAGGGATCGACGAGCCGGTCCGAACCCCCAACCTGGACACGGTTCGGGAACTGTCGCCTCCCCGGGTTTCTGCACCGGCCCCACGGCCATCTTCCCCGGAGGAAAACCGCAGTCGTCGGAACGGCGACACCCAGACAAACCGGACCGGCAACGGCCGCCCGCGCCAGCCGGCAAACCGCCGCCGCAACCGCTCCCACAATGGACAACGCGGTGGCCCCTCCGCCGGTAATGGTCGGCCCGCAGGCTCGGCTCGTCGTTCGGATGGAGGTAAGCCACGCAATGGACAACAAGGTGGGAACCGTCAAAAGAACGCTCGCGGAACCGGCACGGGGCGACCAGGGGCGGCAGGCGGGAATCGCCGCTCCAATCGAAACCGGCGGTCGAACGGCTGACCCGACGGAGGTCATCTGACCGGATCCTCATCTCCGGATTACCGTCCACCCGCCTCCGAGGACAACATGAGCCCTCCCGCCACCCAATGCCTGGGAAGCCCGATGGCCCCTTACCGATACCGCCCAACCATGGCGGCGCTTCTTCTGGTTGCCGTCGTTGCCTGTGGCGGAGATGCCGGACCGGTGGGTGATACCGACCCGGCCAAGGAGACCGTCCCTCTGGCCGAAGAGGAGACGAACCCTCGGGAAACCATGCGTTCCACTACCGGTGAGTTCAACGCCTGTCTCGAGGCGTCGGGCTACGAGTTCCGAGGCTTCGCCGGCGAGGACCCGACCGACGCTGCGGTGGCTGACGACCCCGGGTATGTAGAAGCACTGCAGCGCTGCAACGCCCAAACCGGTATCGCCGACCTCCGTGCCGAGTTTCAGCAGTCACGTGCCGAGCGCACCCCGGACCAGATTCGGGAAACAAACCGACAGATCCTCGCCGTCGTGGACTGCCTGAGGGCTCGAGGATGGGAAGTCGATGACCCCACCCAGGATGAAACCGGCTCCCTGAACCTGAGGGGACTACTACAGGGATCCGACGTCGACCTCCGCGGTGACGCAGAGGCCCGGTCCTGCCTCAGCGAGATGCGCCTGCGCGAGGACGGTTGATTCACTAGTCCGGCCATAGCCTCTTTCTATGGCTATCCCTAGCCAGGGCAGCATTCCCTCGCCGATCGGCCGACTCCTGGTCTGGGCCTTCGTGCTCGTCCTGGTGGCCGCCGTGGCCAGCCAGTTCCTCTCCGGTTCCGACGACGAAGTCCGGATACCGACTACCACCCTCTCGCCGGCCACCACGACGACGACCATGCCGCCCGCATTCTGGATGAACAAGTACGAGTGGGCCCTCAAGGACCACATCGACGCCCTCGTCGTCCTGGGGGACTGCTCCGAACTCCATGACCGGTACGTGCAGGCCACCCTGGCCAACGCGGCGGTCACCCAGCGCTATGGAAGCGGAACGGCCGACCTGCTGGAGTACATCTTCTTGGCCTCCGACGCGGTTGGCTGCTACGGCTGACCGGCTTGGTTAACCGGCCGACAGCAGTCGGCCGGCGTACCAGTCGGCGAAGCGGGCTACGTTCGGCTCTAGGTACGAGAACCGGCCCTGGCGGGCGAACGGCGACCGCATTCCCCGGTGCTGTCGTTCGAGCATCGGGATGTCCTCACCGATGGCCACGTCGAACCGCTCGTAGTAGGCCTCGACCGCCTCAGCGAAGTCTTTCCGGTCAACGGTGGCCGGTGGGAAGCACACCACCTGGGCACACCGGCAGCGGTCCGGTCCATCCGGGTAGACCTCGTACATCCACATACCTTCGGCTCCGGTGGCGATCACCAGGTTCGGGAACAGCCACGAGTAGCGCACCCCGAGGGCCGCACGTCCGCTTAGGCCGTCGATGACCGGCAGGGCTCGGTGCTGGTCGGCATCCAGCAGGCCGCCAGTTCCCACGGTTGTCCCGAAGTGTGTTGACCAGGCCCCGACCACGTCCTCGGGATTGTCGGGCTCGTTGTAGGTGTCGTCGATGCTGCCCGAGTGCACGTAGGGCAGGTGGTAGTACTCGTTGAAGACCTCAGCGAAGCCCTTCCAGTTGCATGACACTGTGAACTCCCGGCGCCTGGTCGTCACTAGGTCGGCCAATGGCCACGGGGCGTGAACCTCGCTGAAGTCGCCCAGCCAATCGTCGATGGGCGTGGGTGCTTCGTCCAAGCTGACGAAGGCGAACCCGTGGCGCTCGGCCACCGTGAACTCGTGGAGCCCATGGTCGGCGCGTTCGAAGTTCTCGGTGCGGTGCATGCTGGGTGCCGCCACTAGGCGCCCGTCCAAGGCATAGGTCCAGGCGTGGAACGGGCAGCGCATCCGCGAGCAGGTGCCCTCTCCGGCCATGATCTCGGCTGATCGGTGGCTGCACGAGTTGGCGAAGGCTCGGAGCTGGCCGTTGCCGTCACGCACAACCACCACCGGAACCCCAGCTAGATCCATGGCGCTGTAGTCCCCTGCCCCGGGCCAGCGGTCCCAGCGGCCAACTCCCACCCAACCTTGGCGGAAGACCGTGTCGACCTCGATCCGGTGCACGACGGGGTCCACGTAGCAGGAGGCGGGCAGGGTTGCCGCCCGGTCTGCCGGTTCCCGGCAGGCGGCCAGCTCATCGGCCAGCCCGTCGGGGAGGTGCGCGGTTGGGTCGTGCATCGGCCCGATTGTAGGACCGGACCCCGTACGGGCCGAATCCCGTAGGGTCCCCGGATGCCCCACGTTTCGCTTGACGAGATTGAACAGGCCACCCACCGTGCCCTGGTCTGCCACGGGGCCCGTACCGAGGTGGCCGACCACGTGGCCCGTGCTGTGCGGGTCGCCGAGTCCACCGGGAACCGGATCTGTGGGCTTTACTACCTTGAGAGTTACTGTCAGCAGTTGCGGACCGGGCGTATCGACGGCGTCGTCGAGCCGGTGGTGACCGTGGTCCGGCCAGGGGCGGTGCGCATCGACGGTCGGCTCGGCTTCGCCCAGAGTGCTTTCGCCGCCGGCTTTCCGACTGCCGTGGAAGCCGCTCGGGCCAACGGCATCTGTGGCGTCTCGGTGGAACACACCCATACTTGTACGTCACTCGGTTTCTTCACCGAGCAGTTCGCCGCTGAGGGACTACTGGCCATCGGCACCACCAACGCCACGCCACGGGTGTCGCCGCCCGGCGGCTCGGTCCCTGTACTAGGCACCAACCCGATCGCCGTGGCTGTCCCCGACGGCGCAGGTGGAATTGCCTTCCAGTTCGACTTCTCCACTAGTGCCGTGGCCTTGGGTCGGATCACCATGGCCGCTGCGGCTGGCGAGGAGATTCCACTCGGTTGGGCCGTCGACGCCGACGGCCACCCGACCACCGACCCCCAGGCCGCTCTGACCGGCTCGCTGGTGTCGGCCGGTGGATACAAGGGCTACGGGATCGGTCTGCTGGTCGAGGTGCTAGCCGGCGCCCTAACCGGTTGTCGCCTGAGCGTTGACGTACCTCCGCTCAAGTCCCCTGAGGGTGAACCCCACGACCTTGGCCAGTTCTACGTGATCATCGACCCTGACTCGTACAGCGGCCGGACGTTCTACGATCGGTTGGCCGCCCTGGCCGAGAGCATCACCGTTCAGGAGGGCGCACGCCTTCCCGGAACTGGTCGGCTTCCCACCGACCCGGTGGACGTGGAGGATTCCGTCTGGACTCTCGTCACGGAGCTGGCTAGCGACTGAGTCTGGCCGTCAGCCCTCAAGAGCGTCGAGGGTCTCCTCGGCAACTAGGAACGCCGCTGCCGCCTCGACCAGGGCCTCAAACGCTCCTCTGTCTACTTGCAGGCCATCGCGGTGGGCGTCGGTTCCCGACCCGGCTGCCGATTCCACTTGTCCCGGTGCTAGGTCCAGGGTGGCGATCTCCAACCCCCCGGTGGCGTCACTAGGAATGCCCGACACGACAACACCGCGGGCCGACGCCTCGGCGACGGTCGCCGCCAAGGCGGCTAGCGGCACTGGCGGGTCGAAGGTGGCTGTGGCTGACCCGTGGTCGCGGGCGTCGACTTCGGCCGAGACAAGGGCATCGGCCGCCATGGCCCACGTGGAGGCCAACACCCCAGAGGCCAGCGCGTCGATGACCGCCGGCAGCGCTCCCCCGAACCGGACCTCAGCCGCTGTCACATTCCGGGCCGTGCGGTCGGCGCCACCGGCGTCACAGCCGGCCACCCGGGCGCAGCGGAACACCAGATCGTGGACTTCGCGGGGCGCGACCAGCACTAAACCCACCACGACGACTGCTCTCAAGCTGAGAAGACCTGGCCGAACAGGCGCAGCCAGTTGCCGCCTAGCACCAGGTCTCGTTCATCCGAGGTGAAGCCCGCCTCGTCGAGCCCATCTGACAGGCTGCCGAAGTCCTTCGGGCCGTCGAACCATGTTGGCCACGGCGGAAACTTCGGTGCTTCGGTTGGGCCCGTCGCCCGGTCCCAACGGCCGTTGCGCATCCAACCCAGGGCATCCGGGCTCCAACCCAGAACGGCATCCGAACCGATGGCTACGTGCTCCACGCCGACCTGGTCGGCCAGCTGGGCGACCATCGAGCAGTACTCGGCACGGGTGACGTCCGCTCCACCCATAAACAGCGGGTAGAGGGTGCAGCCAATGACCCCGCCTCGTTCGGCCACCGCGGCGACCAGCTCGTCGGGTTTGTTCCGCGGCGAATCGCAAAACGAGGTCGGGTTGCCGTGGGTAATAGCGATGGGCTGGGCCGAGGCGTCCACGGCATCTCGACCGGTGACGTTGCCCACATGCGAGATGTCGACGAGGACACCGGTGTCGTTTAGGGCGGCGACCATCCGGTGCCCGGCCCGGGTCAGGCCGCCGTCGTGCGGCTCCCAGCAACTAGAACCCAGATGGTTGGCAATGTTGTAGGTCAGCTGGATGACCCGTACCCCGACGTCGGCAAAGATCCCGGCCATCTCCGGGTCGTCGCCCAGCATCGATGAGTTCTGAAACCCCAGGACCACTGCCAGCACGTCGTCGGCCACCGCGGCGTGGATCTCGTCCACCGACCGGACGATCCGGATGACGTCGGCGTTGTGGCGACACAGGTGTCGGAAAGCTCCGATCCGAGCCATGGTCCCGGCAAGGTCTTCCCAGACGCCTACCGTGGCGTGTACGACATCTACCCCACCTGACCGGACCTCGGCAATCACCTCCCGGGACCAGTCGTTGATCTGCAGGCCGTCGATGATCATGCGGGGCTCCCCGGTCGCGGTGGGAGGACCCAGTCGTCGGTGACGTCAGGGCCCAGGTCGTCCAGCCGCGGCGCTCCCTGGAAGAGGGTGACCCGCAGCCAGTCGGTGGACTTCGGTTTGTAGTTGTCCATGCCGTACATGGCCAGCTGGAACCGCTGGATCTGCAGCGGGAGGTAGCCGGCTGCGCACGCATTGTCCCTTGGCTCGCCGTAGCGGCGGTCACTGGCGTGGAGACGTTCGACGGCCAGGCGATGCCTAGGTCGGTCAGTAAGAAATCGGTGAATCGGGGTATTGCCGTCCTCTGAAACCAAGTCGGCTCGCAGGCGCCAGAGCCTCAGGGCCGTATCGATAGCCACGTCACGGTGTTGCGGATCCAGAAGCGATCGGAGAGCCCGCCGGGGTTCCTCCGTATTATCGCTGACCACCCACCAGAATGTGTCAGCCTCAGCACCGTCGAGGTCCAGGTCGGCCAGCCAGTCGAATCTCTCATCAAGCAGTCGACGGGCCTCGCCGACCGTCATCGCCGGATCAGCGGCAGCACGTTCTTCGACGGCGAACATCTCGTCAACCAGGGCGTCGTCGGTCTCGTGGAGTTCTAGGAGCAGCGACACGACCATTTCGGCCGTCTCCGGGCCGTCGTCCTCCGCCCAGCGGTAGAGGGCGTCAAACGGGAGGTCACCGGTCGAGACTTCCTCCCACGCCGAGGCGATCCGGTCTAGGACGGGAACGAGGGACCGGGCGTTGAGGAAGGGGTGACAGTCGTCGTCGCCCCCGGTGGCAAAGTGCCGTCGGGCCCGCGTGATCCAGGCCCTCAGCCGCTCCATAGAGGTGGGATCGCCAGGCAGTTCTCGCTGGTCTGCCAAGGCGATCTCCCGGACTCCCACCCAGGCGTCCAATACCCGGGGGTGCTTGAAGGCGTACGGCACGAGGCCCAGTCCGGTGGCGTTGCCGAGGCCGAAGAACCGCCGCCACTCCTCGTCGAAGGGCACCGACGTCTCCCCACCCTTCACTCGGGCACAGTGCTCGACCATGTCGTAACCGAGTTCCCGGAACAGCCAGGCGGCCACGAACTGGGCCCGGTAGGGAGGCCGGAGGGGATGGTCGGTTGGGTAGCCGGCGAAGGACCGCATGCCGAACTTGCCGTTGGCGTAGAAGGCAGTACTCCGGAGGATGTAACCGGCGTCGCCTACCAAGTCTGGGTCGGGCTGCCGGCCGGTCGCCAGGGCGTCAACCAGGTAGCCGAAGAACCGGACGCTGCGGTTTCCTCGAGTCAGGCACAGAACCCGAGGGTCCAGGCGTCCTCGTTCCTGTTCCGGCACCTCCACCCTCAGCGTGGCCATCAGTTCCTCTGTGACCTCGCCCTCCACCAGGACCCCGGCCACTTCCCACCGTTCGGCGATGACCCGGTCGGTGTGGGCCGACTCGTCGATGGTCGTCGTGAAGGCCACGAAGCTGAACCGATGGCCATCGGCTTCGACCGTGTACACGGACTCGCCCCGACCTTCGGCGTCTAGGTCCTGGCCGGTGCGGCAGGCCGTCCAACCTCCGGCGACGGCCCGTCGCAGCATGGTTCGACTGAAGCTGTACCGGGTGAGGCGGGCCGCCCCAAGCATCTCGGGTCGCATCACCACCTCGGGGGGACGAAGGCGCGACCCTCGGGCCTCTAACTCGGCCTGCAGCCGATCGGGCACCACGGCGACGCTCACCGAGCAACTATCAGGGTGGGAAGACCGTGCAGCACGGCCGAAGCGTACGCCGTGACGGACCCTCGGGCCTCAGGGCTGTCCCACGCGGAACACCCGCCTCCAACTCGAGGCGGGTGCTTCCCGGGGGTGTCCCGAGCTGACCAACTCCCTACGGCGTCGCCCGAGTTTCCGTCGAACATGCACGCCCAGCCGGTCAGCCGGCCTAATTGTCGCGCCACGGTGGTCCTACGGCAAGGGTTGTAGTCGGGCCGTCGAATCGGGGGTCCCCGAACCGCCCCAGAGGTAGGTTCGGTGCATGAGCCGCTGGGTGGAACTTCTCGAGGCCCAAGGCGTGCTTGTCGCCGATGGTGCCATGGGAACCCAGCTCTT
This sequence comes from Acidimicrobiales bacterium, assembly GCA_022452035.1. NCBI lineage: Bacteria > Bacillati > Actinomycetota > Acidimicrobiia > Acidimicrobiales > Acidimicrobiales bacterium. The sequence continues at coordinate 34,404 of JAKURV010000023.1, forward strand.
CACGGTTGGCCTGGCCGCCGGGGACCCACCCGAGGCCTGGAACGTGGATCATCCGGACCGCATCCGGGGTATCCACCGCTCCTACGTCGAGGCCGGATCCGACATCATTCTCTCCAACTCGTTTGGTGGAAACCGAC